>DASRPA010000076.1:0-4513 GCA_035646635.1 Actinomycetota bacterium
GCGGTTGAAGGCGTGGATGACGTCTCTGACCCAGTCGTCGTCTGCGCCCAGCGCGGCCGCGATCCCGGCTGCGCTCTTGCCCTGGCTGCTCATCGACACCACCAGGCTCCGGCGCCACTTAACAGGGGACATGCCCCCGCCCCTCTCGACGATCTTCTTGATCTTCCTCTTCTGGGCCTTGGTGAGCCTGCGCACGAACACCACGGGGGACCGGCCACGGCGCGCCACAAAAAGCACCTCCTACACGTTGGGTCTTCGATCGAACCGCTGAAGACAGTTTGCGCGCTACGACGCGCGACTACCTGTATTTCCGGTCAACATTTTCGGGCGCCGCACTAGAGGCGTCGGCCTCGGAACCTGCCTTCTTGGATCGGTTTGCCGTTCGTGACGCAGAAGATGGCTGCGACCTGGCACCCTTGTCCGAGTCAACTTCATTGGAGGCGCACGCGGAGGCAGCCATCAGGACGGCCGCCGCTGCCAGGGCGGCCAACATACACCGGGTTCGTCTCATGTGATGAGTTCGGGAGCCGGAGCCTCTAGGTATTGGAAGTTATTGCTCTAATGGGTTCCGATGAAGAAAGAGTTCGCTATTGACAATGAATGAGATGCGGCGCGAGCGCGAACCCATCCGGGAGGGTGGTGACTTACGTATCTTCAGCGAATGAACTTCAAGCCACGTACATCGAAGAGATCGACGCTTGTCGCGAGTGCCGTTTCCGTGCTGTTTCTTGTTGGGATCGGTTTGGCCTATTGGGGCCCTTCCTCTGCCCCCGGCGGACGCGATGCCTCCCCCAGCCCGGCAGGCACTCTCCAGCAGCCGCGCGTGCTGGAAGTTCTTGACGACCTGCGTAAAGAGGAGAACGGCCGGGGCTCGGATGCTCCGGTCAAGCTGTCCGACGAAAAGGTCAAGCTCAAGAAACCCTTCGCGGTGCGCGATGGCAATTACTCGGCGCTGGGAATTATGCGGATTCCC
This sequence comes from Actinomycetota bacterium, assembly GCA_035646635.1. Taxonomy (GTDB): domain Bacteria; phylum Actinomycetota; class CADDZG01; order CADDZG01; family WHSQ01; genus JACDAL01. Next base: position 974 of record DASRPA010000076.1, read on the forward strand.
GCCATTGGGCTGAAGACAAAATTTTACAGCGGTGTCGTAGACGAGGTGGTCGAGAACGGGCCCGGCCACTGGCCAGGCACGCCAAATCCAGGAAACGCAGGGAACTCCGTGTTTGCCGGGCACAGAACCACGTTCACCGCTCCCTTTGCAGATCTCAACCTGTTGCAACCAGGCAACAGGATCACGACGAAGGTGGGACGCAACGCAGGCGTCACCTATCGCGTGCTAAGAACGACAGTAGTAGCAGAATCCGAGTACGTCGACTTCGTGCTCAGGCAACCGAAGAAGAAGCGCGTCCGGATTCTCACTCTATTCGCCTGCACTCCCAAGGGGCAGCGGACTCATCGGATCGTAGTGTCGGCACGCGCGCGGAAAGCTACCGAAAAGTAAGTCAAGTCGTACCAATCCGGTGAACACCCAGCTAACGAATTGAGAGCGGACACGCACGGTGTCCCACTGACAGAAAGGAGGGTTGCAATGGGTGATAAGCAGGTCTTTGATGGACAAGCTGTCATGGACATCGAGGACTCCTACGCTCGACGCAACTTTCTGAAATACGCTGCCATCTTCGGCGTCGGATCGACACTGGCCGTGGCCGGACTTGGCGAGCGTCGTTTCGCCTCTGGTCAAAGCGGAAGTGACATCGACATCCTGAACTATGCACTGACGCTGGAGTACCTCGAGGCCGACTTTTACAAGCGCGGCCTCGATGCTGGAATCCTCTCGGGCCGGGAGCAGGCTCTCGTTGCCCCCATCGGAGCCCACGAGGACGCGCACGTCTCGACGATCTCCTCGACTATTTCGGACCTCGGCGGCGAGCCCGTCAAGGCACCGAAGACGAAGTACCCGCAGGGCACGTTCGGGGACAAGGGAACGTTCCTCGAAACCGCCTCTGTATTCGAGGAGCTCGGAGTCGCCGCCTACCACGGTCAGGTCACTGCGATTCAGAACGCCGACCTGCTTGCAGCGGCCGCGTCGATCGCGGGGGTCGAATCCCGCCATGCGGCGATCATCGCCGACCTTACAGGCGGCAACCCGTTCCCCGCACCGGTCGAGGACAACAAGACCATGAAACAGGTCCTCAAGGCCGCAATGCCGTTCATCAAGAGTTAGAAGGGCTGATCTCACATGGATAGAAGAGACTTCATCAGAGGGGCCGCGGCGACGATCCCTGCAGTCGTGGGCCTCCAGATGCTGGGCCAGCGATTTGCTTTCGCACAGGGCGCCGATTTTGCCGACGATGTCGAGGTCCTGAATTATGCGCTCACGCTCGAGTATCTCGAATCAGAATTCTACCGTCAGGGCAACGAGTCGGGGCTCCTCAGCGGCAAGGAGGCTCAATACCTCGAAACGATCGGAGCCGACGAAGACGCCCACGTCGCGGCCATTACCGACACGATCAACAAGATCGGCGGGACGCCGGTCGAAGCTCCAGGTGTCGATTTCGCCGACGCGTTCTCGAACCGAGACAGCTATCTCAAGACGAGTCACACGTTCGAGAACCTGGGCGTGCAAGCTTACCTTGGAGCGGCCGGGTTCATCAAGGATAAAGCCATTCTGCAGGCTGCCGCCGGAATCTTCGGCGTCGAAGCTCGTCACGCAGCGGTGGTCGGCAACCTCTTGGGCCTCGAGCCCGAGGGCGGCGTCTACATGGGCGCCACTGAAACGCCGTTGAGCAAGGACGAGGTCCTCGCAGCGGCGCAGCCGTTCCTCGCGGGAGCGAGCTCCATGTCGGGAGGAGCAGCGGTCACGAAGTAGACGATCGGCTTGACAAGGCACAACGAGGGGCGTGTTCACTCCGCCCCTCGTTTGTCGTGATGCCTGTCCTCAGCTCTCCGTCAAGGAGTTGCGGGCTACTGGGTAGCTGGAGACCAGCTCTATGTATGGTTTGGAATCACCGGTCCATGCCAACGAGGTGATTTCCTGGATCGTCCTCCGGCCGGTCAGCGCTCGCAGCAGCTCGAAGCGATCAGCCTTGAGCTCGAGCGACGGCTCGAGAACTCCTGCCTGCCAGTGGCGACCTTCACACCGAACGACCACGGATGGTAACTCTGCATCCTTGATCCTCTTTCCGAACCGCCTGATATTGCGATTGAGCGCGATCCACATGGCATCGGAATCGCGCGCGTCGGGGCGATTCACCGCTCCCCTGAGGTCGTGCTCGTGGGTGACGGCGTCCGAGATGAGCATGGCGGCCACTCCCGCGGGAATCTCATCCAGAGACGGATCCAGTTGCCTCGAGATGTCATCCCAGTCGCGTATCAGTGCGGGCATCTCCAGCTTCGAGCGGCGAGCGATCTGAGCTTTCGTCCATGCGTCCGAGCCAGCCTTGTCGAGGTTGCCGGCGCCGAAATCCTCTGCCACGCCGGCTAGGTGGGCAACGAGATCGGTGACCGTCCAGTCGGGGCAGGCGGGGATGGTGCGGGTAAGCTCGTCGGGACTCAGATTGGCGGCGAGCTCGCCGATGCGTTCCCGGCACCCCCTGTATGCACTGGATGCTTCGCTCATCGCCAGATTCTAAGCGTGAGGGCATGGTCACCATCAAGGCCAGGCTCACCCCCGAAAAGGCCGAGCCCTGTATAGAGGTGTAGGCGGCGGGCCAGTTGGGACTTGAATTGGGGAGGCCCTGCGGGCGCCGCGCATGGGTGGCTCTCGAGAGGTGTGATCTGTGACATGTCAACGGTGGAGCCGTTTGTATGACGTGTCAGTAACAAGCTAGGATGCGCCGATGGGAGAACCGCCCTGGCTAGACCGGGGGGGAGGAGCGGGCTTGGCGCGGCTACCGGCAGATGCGGGCCCTGCTCGACCTGCGGGTCACCCGCGATCTGGCTCGTGACTCGAGCGCGCGCGCGCGTCTACGCGCGTATGAGTACCGCACCAAAGTCCTGGCAGGGGGCAAGAGGACGGGGCGGAGGCAGGGGGGAGGTGATCAGGGAGTCCATGTTCGAGTGGGAGGGTATCGATAGGAGAGTTGATCTGGACCACTGCTCGACGCCGGCAGTGACCAGCGCTCGGCACCCGCTGGGGACGCGGGTTCGGCTGTGTGGTATTCTTACTTTTCTGACTCTTACCACTGAGGAACCAGATGAGAGTGACATCTAAAGGGCAGGTCACGATCCCGGTGGAGATCCGCGAACGGCTTGGGCTTCTGCCGGACACCGAGGTCGACTTCGTCGTTGACGGAGATACGGCCCGGATCGTCAAGCGCTCCGGAAGAGGCCGCAGTGATAGAGGAGCGAAGGTTGTGCATCAACTGCGAGGCACCGGAACGGTAAAGATGAGCACCGATGAGATCCTCGCTCTCACCCGGAAGCCGTGAACCCGGTTCTGGTCGACAGCAACGTCCTGCTCGACATTGCTACCGACGATCCGAAATGGGGTCGATGGTCGTCGAGTGCCCTACAAGGGATCGCCGATTCTTCGCCCCTGGTGATCAACCCCATCATCTATGCAGAGGTCTCGATCCGCTACGAGACCATTGAGGAGCTCGAGGTCGCGCTCCCGGTACAGCTGTTTAGTCGCCGCCCTCTGCCTTACGAA
>DASRPA010000077.1:0-4405 GCA_035646635.1 Actinomycetota bacterium
TGGAGCTTCGTTCCGGGATTCTCAGGGCACGGAGGGGTCGACGACCGTCAGGGTCTCGAAGTGCTTTCCGGTAGAAGCCGCGGTCGCGCGACAACAATCGATCGGCGACCGACGCGACCAAGTGTCCTCCTCCTTTCATACAGCGATGCGAAGAATCTTACTTGGAAGTCAACATCTCGACGGCATGGAGAGGGGCAGGCTCAGGTAGCCAATCGCGCTCGGCGCGCCTGAGAGTCCGGAAACCGTACTCAGGAGCGCTCTGCGCGCGTTTGAGTACATGGGTCGCGGCGGGACCCAGGCAGCGCCTTCGCCAGACCCGCACATATCATCGAGGCAGTGGGAGACGAAGCAGCCGGCGCCATCCGGTTCGAGAGCACCGCAGGGCGCTGGATCGTTGCGGTGAGCGTGCTCGGCTCGGGGATCGCGTTCCTCGAGGCGACCGTGGTCAATGTGGCGTTGCCGGAGATCGGTCGCGACCTCGAGGCCGACACCGGCGCTCTGCAGTGGACGTTGAACGGCTACTTGGTAACTCTGTCGGCGCTGATCCTTCTGGGAGGCTCGCTGGGTGACCGCTTCGGCCGCCGGCTCGTCTCAACATCGGCGTCGTCTGGTTCACAATCGCCTCGGTGGTGTGCGCGCTCGCGCCGTCGGTCGAGCTGCTGGTCGCCGCGCGCGTGCTGCAGGGGGTGGGCGGGGCGCTGCTGACTCCCGGCAGCCTGGCGATCATGGAGGCGACCTTTCGGGCTGAGGACGGGCGCGCGCAATCGGCGCGTGGTCGGGGTTGAGCGGCGTCGGCGCCGCGGTCGGACCACTGCTCGGTGGTTATCTGGTCGACGCCGTCTCCTGGCGGGCGATCTTCCTGATCAATGTCCTGTTTGGCATCTTCGTGGTCGTGATGGCTAACCGCCACATCCCCGAGACTCGCGATCCCACCGCCGTAGGCAGACTCGACTACCCCGGTGCCGTCCTCGCCGTGGTCGGCCTCGCCTCGGCCACCTATGCGCTGATCAGCGCCTCCGGGAACGCCGGCACGACCACGGTCCTCGTCAGCGGGGCGGCCGGTGTGGTGGGCCTGGGAGGGTTCATCGTTACCGAGCGGCGCAGCGCCAACCCGATGATGCCGCTCTCGATCTTCGCCTCACGCCAGTTCGCCGCCGCCAACCTCGTCACCATCGCCGTCTACGCGGCGTTGGGCGGAGTCCTCTTCTTGCTCCCCGCCTTCCTGCAGATCGCGCTCGGCTACTCCGCGATCGCCGCCGGCGCCGCCTCGCTCCCAGTCACAGCACTGATGCTCCTGCTATCACCGCGCGCCGGTGCGCTCGCACAGCGCATCGGCCCCCGCCTGCCACTCACGCTCGGCCCCCTGCTGATCGCCGCGGGGATGCTGTTGATGACCCGGATCGCCCCCGGTGACGGCTACGTCACGAGCGTGTTTCCGTCTGTGTTCGTCTACGGGCTGGGACTGGCGCTCGTCGTCGCGCCGGTCACGGCAACCGTGCTTGCCGCCGCCGACGAACGCCACTCGGGCGTCGCCTCAGGAGTCGACAACGCAGTCGCGCGCGTCGCCGGCCTGATCGCGGTTGCGGTGCTGCCGCTCGTGGCCGGGCTGAACGGGCCCGATTTCTTCGATCCCGACGCGATGGCCGACGGTTTTGGCGTCGCGATGGTCGCCTCGGCTGCGCTTGCAGCCGCAGGCGCGTTGCTGGCCTGGTTCACCATCGACGCTCGGGTGCTGGAAACGGCCCCCGCCACGCCCGGTGAGCCGCCGGCTTGGGTGAGGCCCGATCGCCATTGCGCCGTCGCCGGCACCCCGCTGGGACCTCCTTCTGAGGAGATCGGCTACTCAAGCGCGCCCAAGCCCTCCCCTTCGGAGGCGGCCGCGAGGCGAGCATCGAAGGCAAGGAGGTAAATCTCGCCGAGTTCGCCCCTGAGCGCATTTGCCGTTGCCAGGTGCCAAAGATCCGCCCCTCTCAGAGGCCATCGGCGCGGCAACGATTCGAGAGAGGCCCAGGTGGGCCCAAGCTCTAGGCGGCGCCACGGCCCCGACGACAGGGCCTCCTTTGCAGCCTCCACCAAAACGTCGCTAACTTTGCGGTCACGCCTGGTGCGCTCAATGACCGCGTTCACTTCGGCAAGGCAGAGCGATGACATGAAGTGCATCCCATCCAGCTTGGCCCACTTGACTGCTCGAGGGCTGTGCTCGTCGAGAAACAATGCCGACAGCACCGCAGAGGCGTCCCAGTAGTAGGCGGCATCCGTCCGTCTCGTCACGCCTCGCGGTCCTGCTGGAGGTAGCTCTGCGCCAGGCCCCGTTCGAGGGGCAACGGCGGAGGCAGTGGTTTGCGCTTCGGGTTGGGTGGGCCGATGATGCCCGCCCGCTCCAGGGCGGAGAGGCGCTCAGCGATGGTCAGCTCGTGAGCCTCGACGGAGGTCAGCCTGGCAACGGGACGTCCGCGATCGGTAATGACCCAGTCGACGCCCTGTCCGACGTCGTCGATTAGCCGGCCGAGACGCATCTTCGCCTCCCGGATGCCCACACGTCGAGCACTCATGGTCATTGAGTCTACATCGATACTGCGACCTCAAGAGTCACAATGTGCTCTCCCCTAAGACCACAGGCTGGTAGGAGGTTGTGTTAGATCTCACATGAGCGATCCGCTGGAGGATCGCGTGGATGGAAACGAGGCCCTCTCCCGCCACTAACACTGGCACCAGTCCTGCGTCGCCGACATGGCGCGGCGCGAGCTGAGGGGCGTTAGGGAGGTGGCGGCCGAGCGCTCTCGCCTTTCGTCCGGCGCCCGTCGGCAGGCTGCATTGCGAAGACGCCGAAGAGAAGACCGCCGCTGAGCGATCTTTTCTCCCACAGGAGCGCCAGCCGCTGCTGACGTGAAAAAGGTCGGGCTGCCGCCCTTGAGGGCTCAATAGTGTGCCTGCCGGAAGGATCGATGTCTTCAACCAGGGGTGTGATGGCGCAGGCCAACGCAATCATCGTCCGGATCCGAAAGGAAGAGGCCGCCGAGTTCGAGCGCCTCTTCGAAGCGGAGGAGCTGCCGTTGTGGGAGGAGCTGAGCAGCGAGGGCAAGTTCCTGCAGGCGAGACTCGCACGCGTCGAGTACGGCTCCGAAGAGCGGGACGACGTAGCCCTTTACCTGATCTATGCGGAGGTTCCGAGCATGACGGAGCACTCTCACCACGACCGGGATCGGCGCTTCAACGCGTTCCTCGAGAAGGCACAACGACTGCAGCCCGAGCCGCCTTCGGTCTTTGGAGGAAACATCGTCTTCGAGCGACGGGCGAGTACCTAACCCACTGCTAGATCGGCTGCAGGCCCTCTTGGCGTAGCTGCAGGTCGAAGTCCGTCTGGTTGGTCGCCCCGCTGCGGGCATCCTCGAGCTCGACGACCCCCGCCCGGTAGAGATTCAGCAGCGCCTGATCGAAAGTCTGCATGCCGTAGTACGAGGACTCGCTGATGATGTCCTGGATCATGTGAGTCTGCTCGGGCTTGAGGACGAGATCCCGTATGCGCCCGTTCATGACCATGATCTCGATGGCCGCGGCCCGGCCCCCTCCGATGCGTGGCAAGAGCCTTTGTGAGATCACGCCTACGAGTGAGCTTGCCAGCCCGACGCGCGCCTGCTTCGCCTGGTGAGGAGGAAAGAAGTCGATGACCCGGTTGACGGTCTCGGCCACGTTGGTCGTGTGCAGAGTGGCGATGACGAAGTGTCCGGTCTCGGCCGCCTGCAGGGCGGCCTCCACAGTCTCGGTGTCCCTGATCTCGCCCACGAAGATGACGTCGGGATCCTGACGCATGGCGGCCCTCAGTGCCGGCCCGAACCCCTTGGTGTCCATGCCGATTTCCCTCTGAGTGACTACCGCCGTGAGGTCCTGATGCAGGATCTCGATGGGGTCCTCGATGGTGAGGATGTGGCAGGGGCGCGTAGCGTTTATGTGGTTCATGATCGCCCCGGTGGTCGTGGTCTTGCCCGACGACGTCGGCCCGGTCACGAGCAGCAGCCCGCGATGCTCGTTGGCGAGCGACTCGACTGCGGGAGGTAGCCCCAAGGACTTGAAGTCCGGAGCGCCCGGAAGCACGAGACGGGCCGCGATCGCGACGCTTCCGCGCTGATGGTGGACGTTTACCCGAAAGCGGCCCACCCCGGGATGCGAGTAGGCGAAGTCGACCTCGCCCACCCGGTTGAGGTGGGCCAGCTGCTCGTCGTCCATCAGCGCCGCGGCCGCTTCCCGACATTCAGGAGCAGTCATCGGGGGGAACTCCGTCTTGATGAGGCGGCCGCTGAGCCGGACACTGGGGGGCGAGCCCGCCTTGATGTGGAGGTCGGAGCACTTCTCCTCCACCACCTGCCGCAGGAAGTCGAGGATGGTCGGCCTGGGGGCGGGCGGGGGC
>DASRPA010000078.1:0-11984 GCA_035646635.1 Actinomycetota bacterium
CCTTTTCACCTACCAGCCCGATCCCTCTCTACCACCAGATCTCCATTCAGCTCGAGGCGGCCATCGAGACCGGCCGCCTGGACAAGGGAGCGTTCTTCTGCGGCGTGAGGGGTCGGATGCGGCTCGGATTGCTGGCTCGGATTGCTGGCTCGGATTGCTGGCTCGACCCTCGAGGCATTCCGCTACGACGAGCGGTTGTCGTTTTACCATCGGGGCATGCCTACCGAGAAGATCCGGCTCCGCATCGGCAATCTATCCAAGGCCGTATTGGTGACGGGCCAAGCCTATCAGGATCCCAAGGACGCCCTGAACGAGTTCGTCTCCAATGCCGCAGACGAGTACTCCGAAGCCGGGGTGCGGGGAGGCCGGATTCGGATCATGCTGCGCCGGCGTGGCCGCTACCCCATGTTGGCGATCGAAGACTCCGGACGTGGCATGGATGCGGCGCGGCTGCGAGCGATGGCAGGAAGTCTATTTGAATCCACCAAAGCGGGAGACCCGCGAACACTGGGAGAGAAGGCGATCGGGATCCTTGCGTTTCAGCAGCTTGGCGAGCGCTGCGACATCATCACCTGCCCCCGGGGATCGAGAACGACGCTTGCCCTTCGCCTGGAGCGAGGGCGTGCCACGGCCGAGCTCGTGTCCAATGAACGCAGGAGGGCACTCAGTCAGCCCGGGACAACGGTCTACATCCACGGTCTCGATCCCGATGTGCTCCGGGTGCTCACCCAGAACAAGGTCGTCAACTATCTGCGTCGCCGCCGGGCGGTGGCGCTCGCGAGGGGCGACTATGTGATCGAGGTTACCGAGGGCCGACATCCGGTGATGGTGACACCTGAACAACCCGATGGAGTGCGGCTCGAGCTCCCGGCCCACCATTCTCCCCTAGGCAAGATCGAGTTCTTCCTCTACGTATCGCCCCGCCCCGACAAGAAGAGGCGCGTTTCGGTGGTGGGGGCAGGCGGGACCACGATCATCGACGACCTCAGCGAGCTGGACGAGTTCGCCGGCGCTCCGTGGGACAGCGATCAGATCTCCGGCCAGATCGCCTTCGACGCCCTGCGTCAGACCGCCGGGCGGCGCGCCTTGCTGCGAGACCGGGATGCCTTCCCGCTGCTAGTCAAAGCGGCGGGGCTTGTCGAGCCTGTCGTCGTTAGGACCCTGGAGGAAGTCGCTCGCGAGGTCGGAGAGGAGACCGCCGATCGGCTCGCGGACGCCGTCCGCAAGATCTTCGGTCGGGTTCTCAAGGAGCTGAACGACATCGACAACCCGATGCGAACAGCAGTAGGGTCGGAGAGCGGCGACGGAGCCATCCTCGAGAATGGGGAATCCGCAAAGGAACCTTCCCAGGCGAGGGAGCCGGCTGAGGAGCCGCCGCCGTTCGAGGAGGTGACACCACAACCACCCCCTCCAGTGGAGTCCGAGGCTCAATCGTCTGCGCGCCCTGGCCGCACCACGCGGCCGTTGCCGGACATCGCTCCTGACCCCAATCCCGACGGTGTCCGCAGCCGCTTCGACGAAGCACAGAGCATCGTCTATTACAACGACCGCCACCCCGACTACCTACTGGTCAAGGAGGATGAAAGCTCCCTGCTCGACTACCTGGCGACGCTCGTGGCCAAGGAGTATGTCCTCTACAACAACCCCAGGGCTCCTGCCGATGAGCTTGGCGAGGAGATGGTGCGTATGCTCGTGCGCGTGCGCCGCCACATGCCGCGCCGCCTCTAAAGAGCCAACCTCCTCCCTTAGCGAAGAGGGGCGTGACTCGGTCACGGCAGGGCATTGGCTCAGATCTCCAGCCGGCGTGACTTGCGGCAAAGCCCTCCGGGAATCCCCTAAAGAGGGTATCAAATCTAAACCACCAAATCCGGTAACCTACAAGATGTTGTGGTTGCGTTCTCATGCTCTCCCGGCCCGGTCACGGGTGCTCCGATGGCGGGGCATCACTACCCCAAGACCTACGGCGAGTTCGGCAGTTGGTTCCCGGATGACACCGCGTGCCGCGCGTACCTGGAGTGGCTGCGGTGGCCCGCGGGGTTCGTCTGCCCGGTCTGCGGGGTGAGAAACGAGCCCTATGGGATTCATGGCATTACGTATACCGCAGGTCGCCGGCGAGGTGGGCCGCGACGGATCACGCCTTCCTCGCATTCGTTGCTGCCTTCGCCCTACGGCTCGATGATCCACGCCAGTCTGGCGGCAAGTTTCGCGAATCCAAGGGCGGGATTGGGGGCAAGAGAGGGGCGCAACGGGCGCTGTCGCGCAACCGTTCGCCGCTCAGGCCGATCTGCGAATTCTAAATCTTGGGCGCGTTCAGGCCACTCTCAGCGAACTCAATGCAACCTCGTTTGCTATCCGCACAGCAGAACGCCCCCGAGGAGGCTGCAGACGGCCACTGACCCGGAACCTATGGGGTGGAAAGAGGAAATACATGGCGTGATCATGCGTTTCTCTCGTCCAGCTCAAGCGGTCCCGAGGCGCGTTCTTGGGCCGCCCGCGCCATCGCAACGTAGGCGTTCGCGAGCGCAGCTTCCAAGCGAGCACCTCCCGCCTCTTCCGGGGGGACACCCAGCTCAACCAGCAACGGACCGGGGGGCCCAGCCGCTCGGGGATCCAGATGTAGTTCCGAGAGGTCCGATCTCAACGTCCAGTAGGAGTCCAGGCAGTTCGCGAGACTGACGGAGTCTTCAGGAGACGCTTGCGGTGACTCACGCCGCCCCCGCTCGGTTCGAACCGGCCTGCGCCTGGAGCGCAACTGCTCGAGCAACTCTTCTTTCGTCCTGCCGCGCCAGGCAAAGATCAGAAACGGATCTTCATCGAACTGCTCGGCGAGGATAAAGTAAGCGGCCGCTATGTGCTTGCAGGGATTCTCCCAATCCGGGCAGGTGCACTCAGTCCTGAGCTCCCTCTTCGAGGCGGGAAACAACGATAGGTTGCAGCCCTCGAAGGCTTCCTCTATATCCGCGGGCATCTCGCCGGCGAGCAGCTTGGCGATGAACAATGCGCTAGCCGCCATCGCGCCTTCAACTCGCCTCCAGTCCTTTCGGCTCAACGTTTTGACCTCGATGCGAACTCGGTAAGGCTTGGCGCGCGATCCCTGGACGAGGGCCTTGACCTCCCCGGGGCCGACCGCCAGCTCCAGCACCTGTCCGCTGCGCGCGTACGAACGGCCGCGCGTGAGCCGTCCCTGCATGTTGAAGGACTCGAGAACGTCGATGAAACGCTGGGACCACCAGGTCTCACCGATTGCTCCCCGTTGGCTGCGGGCTCGGATGCCGTCGGCCGGACGGCGCCGCGTCGGTTGGTAGAAGGGGTAGTAGCCCGCACCCATCGGCGCGCCTACCCCGCCACCGCGTCGGCCGCCAGCGCCACGACGTCTCTGAGTTCCGCCGTCGAGAGCTCGGTGAGCCACGACTCCCCGCCCCCCACTATCCGTTGCGCCAGCACCTTCTTGCGCTCGATCATCATGTCGATCCTCTCCTCCAGAGTGCCCGTGCAGATGAACTTTCGGACCTGTACGTTCCGAGTCTGGCCGATTCGGAAGGCGCGATCCGTGGCCTGATCCTCCACAGCAGGATTCCACCATCGATCGAAGTGGATGACGTGGTTCGCCGCCGTCAGATTCAGACCAGTACCACCAGCTTTCAATGATACGAGCAACAGAGATGGGCCAGAGTCCTGTTGAAAGCGCGCCACCATATCGTCGCGCATCTTCTTGCTCGTGCCTCCGTGCAGGAAGAGAGTCTCGCGACCGAAGCGATCCTGCAGGTAAGCCTTGAGCATGTGGCCCAGCGCGGCGAACTGAGTAAAGCACAGTGCTTTGTCGCCCTCGGAGAGAACTTCCTCTAGGATCTCCTCTAGCCGCTGGAGCTTTCCCGATCGGCCATAGAGCTGCGAACGATCCTTGAGGAATTGGGTGGGATGGTTGCACACTTGCTTTAGCTTCAGGATGGTCGCCAGTACCATGCCCTTTCGCGCCATCCCCTCGGACGCATCGACTCTCCCGAGCATGTCGTCCACCACCGCCTGATAAAGAGTCCCCTGCTCGCGCGTCAGATTGCAGAAAACCTTCATCTCGATCTTGTCGGGGAGATCCTTGATGATCGCCTTGTCGGACTTTAGACGACGGAGGACAAAGGGAGCGGTAATGCGCTTGAGCTTGTCCGCCGCCTCGTCGTCGTGATAGCGCTCTATCGGCACTGCGAAGTTTTCTTTGAACGCCTTGGCGGATCCGAGCAGCCCCGGGTTCAAGAACTCAAGGATGGACCACAACTCCGAGAGCCTGTTCTCCATCGGCGTACCTGTGAGCGCGACACGCGATCGCGCATTGAGGGCGCGCATCGCTTGGGTCTGCTTCGCAGCGCTGGTCTTGATGTTCTGCGCCTCGTCGAGCACCACTCGCTCCCAGTTGACCGCCCCGAGTATCTCCACGTCGCGGGTAGCGGTGGCGTAGGTCGTCACGACTAGGTCCGATGCCTTGACCGCGCGCGCGAAAGCGCGCCCGCTAAGCCTCTCGCCGTGATGGACGTGCACGTCGAGGAAGGGAACGAATCTCTGCGCCTCGCGCTGCCAGTTGCCGACAACCGACATGGGGCATACCACCAAAGAGGGGCCCGGCCGGGGGTGCGCCTTCGCCTTGCGCTCGGCCACCAGCAGCGCGAGCAGCTGAGCCGTCTTCCCCAGGCCCATGTCGTCCGCGAGGCACGCCCCCAGGCCGAGCCTGTCGAGGAACCAGAGCCACCCGAGCCCGCGCTCCTGATACGGACGCAGCTCGCCCTGGAAACCCTCGGGGGTCGCCATGACCGCAACTCGAGAATCGCCGCCGGGGGCGAACAGCTCCTTAAGTCTGCCCTTGGCCTGGATGCCTCGGACCGGCAACCCCGCGGGCGACTCACCCAGCCCGAGCCCGGTTCGCATCGCGTCCCCAAGGCTCATCTCGCCTTTGTCCGCGCCGCGCTTGAAGAGCCCGAGGGCAGCCTCGAGGTCTTCGGGGCGCAACTCCACCCAGCGACCCCGGACCTTGACGAGGGGCCACTTGGCTGCGGCGAGCCGCCTCAGCTCCGCCAGCGTCAGCTCCGCATCACCGATCGCGACCCTCCACCGGTACTTGCACAGTCCGTCGGTGCCGAGCAGGGGTTTGTGGGCGACGTTCGCTTCGTCCTTGTAGCTCAGGTTGAGCTTGAGTCCAAGGGTTGAGTCGCGCCTCCCCCACCACGGCGGAACCAGCACGCCGAACCCCGCCTGCTCGAGCGGGGCGGCGGCGCCGGTTAAGAAGTCGTGCGCGCCGCCGACATCCAGATCGATCCCGGTGGGGGCCGAGCTGTGCAACGCCGGCTCGAGCCCTGGGTACAGGCGCAGCGCTCGTCCGAGGTCTTCGAGCAGGAGCTCGTGGGGGTCCTCGATGCTGTGGCGAAAGGCATTCAGCAACCCGTCGGCTGCCCAGACGTCCTCGGCGGGCACGAGCAAGCTGGGATCGTCGGTGCTCTGAAGCAGGATCTCCAGTCGCCAGGAACCCTCCCCTCCCTGCGCGCCCTCCATGGGTTCGAGCTCGACTCGGGGCTCGAACGCTTCGGGTTCCGAGAGCCGGAAGCAGGTCCTGAACTCACGGTCAGACACTTCCCAGAGGGGATAGGACCACTCGTCGAGCGCTTTCTGCAGCAGCTCCAGCTCGTAGGGATCTCCTTGGACCCAGGGCTCGCCCGAGGCCAGACCGCCCCGCCAGACTTCGTGAAGAGGCTGCGGTTGCCTCCGCCGACCGCGTTGGGGTGGGACCAGGGTGCGCCGCTCCAGCGCGTCCCGAGCGCACGCGTCCACCAGCGAGCCCAGCGAGTCGTGGAGGACCGAATGAGGGGGGCGGCCCTCGCGGCTCGCCTCATCCTCATACTCCGCCCGGCACACGACGGGCATGGCGGTGACAAGCAGTTCGAAACGCGCGGCGTCCGCTGCGGTCGCCGGCGCCGGTCGCCACCGCGCCGCCCACCTCTCTCCCCTCTCCTCGAGGGTGGGAAGCACGCGGCCACGGGCGACCAGCTCGAGAGCCAGCTGGGCCACCTCTAGAAAAAACCTGACAGAGTCGTCTACGCGGACGCCGGGAGGATTTCCCCGAGGCAAGGACAGAAGCAGATCGAGCGAATGCTCGGCGGCAAGCGCAGTCGCAGGTACGCTCCAGGGCGCCACTCCGGTCAGAGGCGCGCTCTCAACCGACTCGTCTCGAAGCAGGTGAGGGGACGCCCCGGGCGCGTCTCGCGACGAGGGCAGCAAGATGTCGAGTTCGATGTCCTCGACCGGGACCGGCTCCGGTTCGACGAGCTGGTTCACGACCTCGAGAAGCTGTGAGACGTCGCATGCGAACGGGTGCGCCCGCGGTCGTGGGTGCCGCGGGGGCCGGCCCCGCCGCGGCGGCGCGGACCCGGGCCGGTGAGGATCTTCTGCCCACAGACACAGCCGAGAACCGGCCGGCCACAGGGCGTGAATGACGATCACGGGGTCATGATCCGCGCGCGGAGCCCACAGCCGAGGCATTTGGGGGACTTTTCAGTACATGATCTTTCGCGCTCAGGCGCTCACCGGGATGAAGTCGTGCCATGTGGTTGCCCACGCAGACCGATCTTGATGAGGTCGCCGATAGCTGCGACAGAGGAGTTGGTTTTTTTCGGGCGAGGCGCTGCTGGTCGCGTTCGGGTCCGCGCTCGCCCGCCTGATCGAGGCAGGATCGCGATCCCGTTGGTGAATCTCTCCGCTGCCTGTCCCATGGCTTCGCGCTCTCGGTCCGTGAGCAGGTCGAGGGCCGGGGTCCGTGGACAGGTTCCTTCGTTCGACAGTCCTAGACGTCTAACCTACGAGTAGCGCGACACCCATCGCAAAGAGCCATATTGACCAACCGATGTACGCCGGTGGAACGAGCATGCCGGCGAGCCTCTAGCCCCGTGGTTCGAACGCCCCCACGAACTCCATCGAACCGATCAGAAACAGGGGAGCGAGGACTAGCCCGATCACGCCGAACGCGGGATGCAACACATCGGATTGAATAAGCCCGACCCCGGCGAGCGCGGTCCACGAACCCGTGAAGAGGTATCCGAGGTGCTCCCCCACCGCGACGCCGAGGTAGCGATTCAGCGTTTGGAAGGTCACGTCCACCGCGTCCTTCGTCGCCGCGCTCGCTTCCGGGTCGCCCACGATTCTAGCGAGGTGAGGAATGGCAAAGGGCCAACGGATCAGGCCGAGGAACTGAACGAGCGCGGCCAGCAGGCCGATCGCTGTAGCCAGCGAGCGGATCGTCGGGTCGGCGTCCGCAAGCGTCGCCGATAGCAGCACGACGGCCGGGGCGAGCAGAACCGCGCTCATCGCGAAGCCCCACCACGTCAGCACCAAGCGGCTCCCGCCGGCCGTGAACCGCTCGAGTACCTCTGCTAGTGAATGCGTTCGGGACCGATAATCCTGAACGCGGTGAGAAGCTAGGGGCCTCCAATCCGAGAAGCTGGCGGATTGGAGGGGACAACGACCCTCGGAGGGAATCGATGAATCTGGAGGATTTGCGGGCGGCGCTGGCGGAACCCGGGAGAGTCAAGGACGACCGCAAGACGGTCGAGGAGCACTCGAGCGACATCAGCTATCACCCCGGGCGAGCACCGGAAGCGGTCATCTATCCCAACAGCACTGAGGAGGTCAGCCGCGTCCTGCGCTCTGCTGTCGAGCAACAGGTTCCCGTCGTCACCTTCGGAAAAGGTACAAGCGTCGAAGGACACGTCATTCCTCCCGCAGGGGCCATCACGCTAGACACGTCACTGATGGCCGAGGTGCTCGAGGTGCGGCCGGCCGACCGGTTCACTCGTGTGCAGCCCGGAGTCACTCGCCTCCGGCTCAACGAGGTCCTCGAGCCCGAGGGGTTCTTCTTTCCGGTAGATCCCGGCGCCAATGCCTCGCTGGGGGGGATGGCCGCCACCAACGCCAGCGGCAGCAATGCCGTCCGCTACGGAGTGATGAAGGATAACGTCCTTGGGCTCGAGGTGGTGCTCGCGGACGGCAGGATCATTCGCACCGGAGGCAGGGCGGTCAAGTCGTCCGCGGGTTACAACCTGACCGCGCTGTTCGTCGGCTCTGAAGGGACTCTCGGGGTGATCACCGAGCTCATCCTGCGGGTGCACCATCTGCCCGAGAAGTTCGTAGTCGCCCGCGCCACCTTCTCGGACGTAGACGAAGCCGTCGCCGCGGCCTTGCGTCTGCTCTACTCCGGTTCCTCGGTCGGCAGACTCGAGCTCGTCGATGAGCACACCGTTCGAGCCGTAAACGCCTATAAAGGCACCGACTACGAAGAGGCTCCCACTCTGTTTCTCGAGTTCAGCGGCGTTCTGGTGAGCGTCGAACGCGATGTCGCGATGGCGGAGAAACTGTGCGCAGAGCAAGGCGGTGTCGGGTTCGTGGCGGACGAAGATCCACAGACAAGAGCACGTCTTTGGGAGGCGCGACATCACGCAGCGCTCGCAATCATTGCGACCGCTCCTGAAAAGAAGCTGATGACCACCGATGTCTGCGTTCCCATGACCGAGCTGCCCGGAGCGGTGCGTGAGGCCCGCAGGATCGTGTCTCTGCACGGACTCGAGGCCGCGGTCCTTGGACACATCGGCGATGGCAACTATCACGCTGTGTTTATGGTCGACCCCAACGACTCGCGAGAGGTGCAGCAGGCAGAGGCGATCAACGAGGCGATCGTGACCTATGCGCTGTCAAGGGGCGGGACCTGTACCGGCGAGCATGGTATCGGCGCGGGCAAGACTCATTACCTTCGAGCCGAGCATGGGGATGCCGTCGATGTGATGCGTGCGATTAAGACCGCTCTCGATCCCACAGGCATCCTGAACCCGGGAAAGGTGCTGAGCTGATCGGTCGCCAATCGTCGCCGGAGCTTCGGTCCCTGGGGCACGGACTGCCAGTCTGCGTCGACCTAGAACCTGTTTGGCGTGCCCGTGAGTTGCCGCAACCGGCTCTCGACACCAGGGATCCGGGCTGTCGCCGCACGTGAACCTTCCCAGCTCTCAACCTCTACTCGGGCTCGGATGTGTCATTCGGCTTCTTACCCATCGGCTCGGGACTCTCGGGGCACACGAAGGACAATCCCAAGCGCATCTTGGAGCACCCAGCTCGCCGCAGCGACAACCAGGAGGTCGATCTTGATGATCCCCACCCCTTGAAACTTCATCAAAGTCGCCGATCGAGTTCCGACATCAAGCGCGAAGGCCTCAGCCTCGCCATGCCGGGTCTGCGACCCGCGACCCGATAGGTAGTTGTTCCGATGGAGCCAATAAAGGCGTTCACCCACGTCTGGCCGGCAGCGGAGGCTCCTGGCTTCGGCTGGGTCCGGGTCCCAAAGCGCTGGTCTGGTGAAGTCTCTGTGAGACACCCGCCCTAGGCCAGGACACCATCACTCGGCACACTGCTATATATTGCAGTTATTGCACTTATTTCAGTTGCCCGTTGCGGATCAGGTTGAGTGATGTCCTCATTTATCAAAGGAGCCGCGACGAGGCGCGAGGAGCGGCGCTTGCTGAAATGGTCAGCCTTGGAGAGGGCCAAGGTCTCCCCTACTAACTCGAACGTCACGCCCTTCTCATAAGGTCAACAGATGGCCTTTGTGGTGGTGTTCGACGCAGATGTCCTCTATCCGATCGGGTTGTGCGATCTGTTCATCACCACACTGAAATCTCGCCTGTACCGAGCAGGCGAACTGGAGCACTTCCATCCTGGAAGAGGTCGAGACAACATATTGTCCGCAACTTCCCGGATAAGCCCGCGAGAACATCCAGAGGCGCATCCAACTCATGAACGAGGCGGAACCGGGCGCTCTGATCGATCCGTCACCTGAGCTCATCGAAGCGATGACCAAAAATCCCAAGGATCGACACGTCCCGGCGACCGCAGTGGCAGCCGGAGGCGAGGTGCTCGTCACTTTCAATCTGTCGGACTTTCCTGTCGCATCATGTAATCCCTATGGTGTCGCAGCTCAGCACCCAGACGAGTGCGTGAAGCATCTTGTGGACCTGGACCCCGCAGCCATCCGGCAATCCATCACCAGGATGGCCGGACGCCGGAAAGATCCGCCGGCCACTTCTCAAGACGTGCGTGACTACCTGGGCGAGATGTACATTCCTCGAGCGATGGCGCCGTTACGGGTAACCGCTTCCTGGGCCCTCAGAATCACGCCGAGTACCCCGGCGAGCACTCGAAGATCGAGCTTCAGCGCGACAGCAGCCATGGCGTGAGCTTCGGTTCTTGCTCGCCTCCGCCCACCACCCGGCAGAGCGTAACCGTCCGCGGCCCGACTGCGAGCTGGCCGCGGCATGACCTTGCTCGCGGATGCCGCCGCAGCTGCTTTGAGACGCGGGCGAGAAGCGGTTGGAGTCGGGCTACGTCCTCGGGTTCCAGTCTTGCGAGTTCTCGCCACGCCGGCGCCACGACCCATAGCTGCGGGTAAAACGCGGCAATCCGTGCGTGAGTTTACACGGACTCCCACTCCTCCGTTCGTACCCCTATGCTCGTGCCATCAGAACTCACGGCCCGTTTCAACGCGATACGAGCTCTCCTCGAGGGCAATCCCGAGGCAATGAGTCGTGCAAACGCCGACCGCCATCGCCACACAGTAGATCCGGCTGCAGTTGACCGGGGCGGAGCGCGTTCTAGCGTTCGGCGGGCTTGAGCGAACTCCGTAGGTGAAGTCGGCGGAGGGTGGGTAGGTTCAGCGTTCGATTCCCTGGCGACTTACGATGCCCTCATGACTCTCTGGAACGAGGTAGGTGACGGGGTCTACCAGCGTCGGTATGGATCGATCGACGTGAGTGTCTGCGTGGTGCGCGGCAACGATGGCCTGCTCGTCGTCGACACCCGATCCTCACACCGCGAGGCCGACGAGATTCGCGACGACCTGCGCGAGTTCGGCGCCGCCTCCGTGCGATGGGTCATGAACACCCACGCCCACTTCGACCACTGCTTCGGCAACCATCGATTCGGTCCGAACTCCGACATCGGGGCTCCCATCTACGGACATGAGCTGATGCCCAAGCACCTCGACGACTACGAGCGGGAGTTGCTGGTGGAGTGGATCGAGAAGGGTACTGGTGCCGAGGCGGAGGAGTGGCTCGTCGAGTCGGTCGGGACGCCCGAGTCGCTGCGAGAGATCATCATCACGCCTCCGACCGAGCTGGTCGCAGAGCGGGCGCTGCTCGACCTCGGCGATCGCGGCGTCGAGATGCTCTATCTCGGTCGCGGCCACACCGACAACGACCTCCTCTTGCACGTGCCCGACGTCGAGACCTGGCTGGTGGGCGATCTGCTCGAGGAGTCGGGGCCGCCGATGTACGGATCGGGATGCTTCCCGCTCGACTGGCCGCAGACCATCGCGTCGTTACGCGACCGCGTGACCGACGGCGCAACGCTCGTTCCCGGGCACGGAGCGCCGGTGGGACCGGAGTTTGCCGGCGAGCCCCAGCAGCGAGAGCTCGAGAGCGTCGCCACCCTCATCAGTGAGCTCCACAATACCGGCGTCCCCGCGGTCGAGGCCGTCGCCGAGGGCGGCGACCGCTGGCCCTATCCACCTGAGATGCTTGAGATGGCCGTGGCCGAAGGCTACCGGCAGCTCGGTTGACAGTCCCATGGCTTCCATGAGTCCTCTCTCGCATTGTTCTGCGCTCTTCTGCGAGGCTTCGTGCGATTTCTCCGGGATCAGCGGCAACTGCTGAGGCAAGAACGGAAGCTGGTCCACCCCGAATGTGGTCGTTGACCGGACCCTTCGCGTTGTGGGCGGTGACGGGTTCGAACTGCCGACCCTGGTTGTAAGGGCACGCAACCGAGTTCGTCTACCAGCGAAAACGCTCTTCTTCGCAGCTCAGAGGCACTTTGGGCGGTAGTCTCATTTGGTCTCTCCTGATCCCACTTCGTCGCTCGGCTGTTGGATATTTGCTGGATTTCGCGGGTGCGTGACTCCCGCGCCAGAGGTG
>DASRPA010000079.1:0-5079 GCA_035646635.1 Actinomycetota bacterium
CCTAAGGGCCGACCAGGGCGTCGGCAGCACGCTGGCCCAGCGGGTCCCAGGTCCCGTTGGGGTTGCGCCCGATGAGGTGGGCGCCCCGCTCCAGGGCCTTTACGACCGTTGCTCCCTGGTCGGCCCTTAGGTAGCCCCACAGCCTGACACTGTTCTTACGCTCGTCCCACGACCACTGCAGCGAGCGCTGCTCGTGGGCCTTGTCGTCTTCTTCCTTGGTCACCGGCTGGTGCAGGCGCACGAGCGACTTGAGGGCGCCGAGGTTGAGGCTAAGCGCCTGCTCCAACAGCTCCGCCTCGTTGTCCGGGGTCACGATCGGGAGCAGGGCAGAGAGCTTGTCGAAGCTGAGCCTGCCCTTCGCGAACGCCTGCGCCAGCAGCGGCAGGCCCTCGAGTGCGGCCGCGACCTCGGTCCAGCTGCGGGCCGTATTGAGGCTGACGCCGTAGCGCGTGCACAACCACTCGGCCATGGTCCTCATGCCATCGCTCTCGCACGCGCTCTTACGTTCGTAAGCTGCGACCACACGAAGAAGCTGCCACAGCGCGGCGTTGTGGAGGCCGTTCAACTGATCCATCGCGGTACCGAGCTGATCGGTGTCGAAGCCGTCGTAACAAGGCTCTCCCATGAACTTCACGCTACAGGAGGCCTGTGACAAAAAGGCCCAGAATCCAGTCCCCCCATGATAATTCTCAAACTATTTCTCCAGCGCTGTATGCGTTACTCTTCACCTTGAAGACATTCAAAGGGGGAACGCATGGGCGGACAACCTGCCGGACAAGCTGTGGGGTGAGATCGAAGGCATCATCAAGCAGATTCAGTGATGGCCATTGTCCTGGAGTGTCTGGGGCCGGCGTTGGTCTTTGCCAGACGGGCACGCAGCAGTATGGGACTTGCGGGGGGACCCGGAACAACGGATATATGACGATGCTCCAGCTTTATTACAGAAAGATCACGATCCGAACTGGAGCTTTCGTATGTATCTCGGAGCAGGACGTTTGCCGCAACGGGAACACATATCATGAAGAGGTTTGAGAGGATGGCGACACCGTGCTGCGAGTCTCTCGCAGCACGGTGATCGGTCAATGCCCTGTCAGAAACGACCGCCAACGCTTGAGAACTTGGGCGAGAATCATCGGTTAAGGACGAACTCACCGACCGCTTCCTTGCCGTTATCGGGTGGTCATGAGACCTCGAGGAGCCAGATGAGCGGAGGCGACACAGGGCAGCGGGCGACCGAGATTCTCCGGTCGATGTTCGGGGCCGGGGCGACCTTTCGGGACGGGCAGCTCGAGGCGATCACGGCGCTGGTGGACCGGCGGCAGCGGGTGGTGGTAGTGCAGCGGACCGGGTGGGGCAAGAGCCTCGTCTACTTCATCGCCTCCGCCATCTTGCGCGAGCGGGGCGGCGGCCCGACGTTGCTGATCTCGCCGCTGCTGGCGCTCATGCGCAACCAGATCGAGATGTCCGAGCGTACCGGCGTTACGTCCCGGACGATCAACAGCTCCAACCACGACGAGCACGAGGCAGTCGAACGGGAGCTGCGCGCCGACGAAGTCGACCTCCTGCTGATCTCACCCGAGCGACTGAACAACCAGAGGTTCCGGGCCGAGTTGCTGGGGACGGTTGCGGCGCGCACCGGCCTGCTCGTGATCGACGAGGCGCACTGCATCAGCGACTGGGGCCACGACTTTCGCCCCGACTACCGGCGCATCGTGAGGGTGCTCGACCTGTTGCCCCCGACCGTGCCGGTGCTCGCGACCACCGCGACCGCCAACGACCGGGTCGTCGAGGACATCTCCGGGCAGCTTGGCGCCGACCTGCAGATCCAGCGCGGCGCGCTCGAGCGAGAGAGCCTGCGCCTGCATGTGATCGGCGACATGTTCCCGCAGGCGCGCCGCTATGCGTGGGTTCACAGGTATCTCGAGACGCTCGAGGGCACAGGCATCATCTACTGCCTCACGGTGGGCGACGCGGCCCGCCTCGCCGAGTGGTTGAAGTCGAAGGGTCACGAGGTCGCGGCCTACTCCGGCGGAGTCGACCCCGACGAGCGTCTCTCGATCGAGGACCGGTTCAAGACCAACGCGCTCAAGGCGGTGGTGGCGACCTCGGCGCTCGGCATGGGCTACGACAAGCCCGACGTCGCCTTCGTGATCCACTTCCAGACTCCGCCCAACGCGGTCACCTACTACCAGCAGGTCGGCCGCGCCGGGCGAGCATTGGAGTCGGCGCTCGGGATCTTGATGCCGGGGGCCGAGGACCGTGACATCCAGGCCTACTTCATCGACAGCGCGTTCCCGCCGGAGTCGCTCGCCACCGAGGTCGTCCGATTGCTTGCGGCCGAGAGCCGCCCGCTGTCGGCGAACGAGATCCTGGCGCAGGTGAACATCCGGCCCACCAAGCTCGACAACCTGCTCAAGAACCTCGAGGTCGACGGCGCCCTCGAACGGATCGGGAGCAAGTGGCAGCGCACACTCCGGCCGTGGACCTATGACGGCGAGAGGGTGCGGGCGGTGACCGGGCTGCGGCGCGCCGAGCAGGGCCGCATGTGGGACTACGTGGGGGCCGGCGACTGCCTCATGCGGCGGCTGCGGCTCGAGCTCGACGACCACGGCGCGGCGCCGTGCGGGCGCTGCATGAACTGCACCGGCGAGCGCCTCCCGGCCGAGCTCGCCGAGAGCGAGATCGAGGGCGCCGCCTACTTCCTGCGCCACTCCGACCTCATGATCGAGCCGCGCCTGCAGTGGCCCTCCCAGATCGACGAGCCCAAGGGCAGGATCAAGCCTGAGCACCGCAACGAGACCGGACGCGTCCTCAGCCTCTACAACGACGGCGGCTGGGGCCGTGCGGTGGCGGCGGCGAAGGACGTCGGCGAGGAGTTCCCGGCCGAGCTAGTGGACGCGCTCGCCGGGATGGTGGGCCGCTGGAACCCACAGCCCGCGCCAAACTGGCTGACCTTCGTGCCGTCGTTGACCCATCCTGAGCTCGTTCCGAAGTTCGCGCGTGTGGTTGCCGACGCGCTCGGACTCGAGATCGCCCCGATCGTGGTCAAAGCTCGCCCAACCGCACCTCAGAACAGCATGGAGAACTCAGCCAAACAGGTCATGAACTTGTGGGACGCCTTCGAGCTAAGGGCAAAACCGTCGCCGGGGCCGGTCCTCCTCGTGGACGACACGGTCGATTCGCGCTGGACGATGACGATCGTCGGCTATCTGCTGCGCTCGGCGGGGAGCGGCCCGGTCTTCCCTGTGGCGCTGGCCGACACTCAGGGACGTTGAACTGCAAGGCACGGTAGAAAGGGTTGCATGAGGAGATCCGAGGAGGCGAAAGTTGCCCTAGCGCTTGCGTGTCACCTGGGTGAGCGAGATACCAAACCTCTCTCGGTTGGTGAGTTCTGGCGCGTCGTGGGTCGAGCCGACCAGTTGCGCGGCCTTGCGGGTCGCTCGCCCTCAGAGCTCGTCGCCGAGGGTATCAAGCCCGAACTCTCTGAGCGGGTCGTCTCGTTGCTCGACGAATCGCTCGCAGTGGCGCTTGCGGCCGAGCGCCTGGAGCAGCAGGGGATCAGTACGATTACCTCCTTCGATGATGCCTATCCACAACGCCTGCTCGCCCGCCTGCAAGATGTCGCTCCGCCGATCCTCCACGTGGCGGAAGACCCCTCGATGATTTCGATTGCAGGGATCGGCATCGTCGGTTCACGCGACGTCGACGAGAAGGGGATCGAGGTGGCCCAGCGTGCCGCCACGGTTGCGGCGGACGCGGGAATGCCCGTCGTCTCGGGGGGCGCTCGCGGGATCGACCAGCAGGCCATGCGCGCTGCCAATCGCGCCGGGGGTCAGGTCGTGGGGGTCCTGGGAGACTCTCTTCTGCGACGGGTCAAGGATCCGGACATGCGCCGGGTCATCCTCGAAGGCCGGGTCGCACTCGTTAGCACCCACCGGCCCGATCTCGGCTTCACGGTCGCGGGGGCAATGGCGCGTAACAAGGTGATCTACGGGCTGTCGGAGGTCACCCTGGTGGTCGCCTGCACCGAGGGCAAAGGGGGCACCTGGGAGGGGGCGACCGAATCGTTGCGGCGTGACTTCGGCAGGGTCAAGGTCTGGGTCGGAGACGGAAGTCCGCCGGGAAATAGCGCTCTCGCCGCATTGGGGGCCAAGCCTGTCGAGCAGATAGACCTACCGGGGCTGATCGATGTGGAGGCGGAGCCGGACGGGTCACCTCCCGAGCAGCTCGGCCTGCTAGGAGAGCAACACGGCTGACGTCGGCGTGAGGGAATCGAGGGTAGGTGTGGCTAACAGGTTCCTGGCATCAACAGTCTGTCGAGCGAGCGCTTGAACACTACCCTCGCGTTGACGCACTCAAGAAAAGGGGAACGCATGACCGACAACCTTTCGGACAGGCTGTGGGGTGAGATCGAGAGCATCTTCAAGCAGATACTCGAGCATCCCTTCTTGCGAGGCCTCACCGACGGAAGTCTCGATCAAGAGAGTTTCCGTTTCTACGTCGTGCAGGATGCGCTCTACCTTCGCGAGTATGCGCGTGCGCTTGCGATTTGTGCCGCCAAGGCTCCCGACGATGAGTCGATCCAGATGTTCGCCGAGCACGCCGCCGGTGCCATCGCGGTGGAACGAGATTTGCACAACAGCTTCTTCGATGACTTCGGATTATCGGTGGAAGAAGTGCGCACCACGCAGATGTCGCCGACCACGCTCGCCTACACCTCTTACTTGCTGGCGGCGGCAAGTCGCGGCTCGTTCGCAGAAGCCTTGGGGGCCGTGCTTCCGTGCTACTGGATCTATTGGGAGGTAGGCAAGGCGCTCATCGCACACGGTTCTCCCAACCCCCTTTACCAACGGTGGATCGACACTTACGGAGGCGAAGAGTTCGCTGCAATAGTCCGTGCGGTATTGAAGCTCACCGAGCGTGTCGGTAAAGGGTTGAGCTCCGAGGAGGAAGCAAAGGTTACGGGTCATTTCGTGACGACATCACGCTACGAGTGGATGTTCTGGGATGGGAGCTGGCGGCGCGAGCAGTGGCCGGTTTGAGCCACTTGTGAGGTTTGCTACTCGCGTCTTGCGGGTA
>DASRPA010000080.1:0-7206 GCA_035646635.1 Actinomycetota bacterium
TGGGCGATGATCTCGGCATGGTCCGCGATCCGTTCGCCCACATGGCTTTCGAACCACTGAGCTGTCAGCTCGTGTTTCTTCGCGCGCGGGAGCCGCGGTATCTGCCCGTAGGCGACATCGCTGATAAGCGCATGCCAGAAGGAGTACTCCTGCTGCCCTTGGATCGACGCGAACCTCGACGGGCGCAGGAACTCGCTCCGTACGAGCTCCTGCAGCGAGCGCCGCGCACTCGCCTCGTCGATCCCGCCCAACGCTGCCACCGCGCCCGACCAGAACACCTTGCCCACAACGGAGGCGTCGTGCAGCAGCGACTTTGCTTCGGGTGAAAGGTTGTCGAGCCGAGCGGCGATAAGGGCTTGCAGATTGTCGGGCATGAGCATGCCGATGTTTGGATCGAAAAGCGCAGCAGTGACCTGTTGCAGCACGCTTTGGTCGCCCAGCACACGGACGAACTCCTCGACGTAAAGGGGGTTGCCTTCGGCGCGCTCGAGGAGGTGGGCGTGAAGCTCGGCGGGAAGCACGGCCCCGGATAGCAGGGCGGAGACGAGCTGCGCGATCTCGGCATCGGCCAGCGGGGACAGCGAGATCGTGGAGGTGTTGCGGACGCCCGCACTCCACTGCGGGCGGCTCTCGAACAGCTCGGGGCGCGAGGTGTAAACGAGCAGAATGGGCATCCCCGTGGCCCATGCGACGAGGTGCTCGAGGAACTCCAGCAGCGATATGTCGGCCCAGTGCAGGTCCTCGAACACCAGGACCAGTGGCCGCAGGGCGGCGAGAGCCTCGAGGAAGCGCAGCCACGCGGTGAAGGACTCCTCCTGGTCGGCGCCTTCTCCCGCCGCAACCGCCCCCACCAGGGGAGCGAGCCGGGCTCGCAGCCAGGCGCGGTCGCCCTTGTCGGCCGTCACGTGGGCGACGGCTCGCGTTAGCTTGGCGGACGCCTGATCGGAAGAGTCGGACTCGTGGACGCCGGCCTCGGCCTTGACGATCTCACCCAGGGCCCAGAAGGTGATGCCGTCGCCATAGGGCAACGAGTGCCCCTGGCGCCAGGTCACGGGATCCGGCTGCTGGTCGGCGTGGGAGAATAGCTCGGCCACGAGGCGAGACTTGCCCACGCCCGGCTCGCCCACCACAGTGACGAGCTGCAGGCAGGACTCCCGCATCGTTCGCTCGAAGGCGGTCTTGAGGGTGGCGAGGTCGAGCTGGCGCCCCACGAACGGGGTCCGATAACGTCTGGTGACGTCCACCCCGACGCGGGTGCGCGGGGACACTGCTCTCCACACCGGGATCGGCTCGGGAGCTCCCTTGACCAGGACGGGCACCAGCTCTTCGTATGCGATGGCGTCCTTGGTCACGCGGTGGGTCACCTCCCCCACGAGGACACCGTTCTCGGGTGCGAGCGCCTGGAGCCGGCTTGCGATGTTGATCACGTCGCCCGTTACCCAGCCTTCGCCGCTGAGGGTGTGAGGCGCCAGGTTGACCAGCCCCTCCCCCGTGTTCACGGCCGCCCGGAGGGAGAGATTCAGCTGGGGCTCGGACTCGTTCAGCTCTTCAATCGCCGCGATCGCCCGCAGCGCCGCCCTCGTGGGTCACCGGCGCCCCGAACACACCCACCACCGCGTCCCCGATGAACTTTTCGACGGTACCGCCGTAGTGCTCGATCTCGGCCTTGAGACGCTGATGAGTAGGGAGAGAGTGCGGCCCGCACGTCCTCGGGGTCGGCATCGTGGAAGCGGCCGACGAAGCCGACGAGATCCACGAACAGCACCGACACGACCTTGCGTTCCTCCCGGGCTTCTGTGGGAGAGGCATCCAAGGGAGTCGCACAAGCGGGGCAGAACCTGAACGTTTCGGGACTCTCCGTCCCACAGTTGCTACAAACCTTCATCGCGTCGCCTATCTTTTCCACTAGGAGCGGTGGGCGCTGCTGACGTGGAAAAGGTCGGAAGTCAGAGCCGGGCGCGCCCACCGATCAGCCTAGACGACCGCAGCCCTGCCAGGTCTTCGGCCACGGCCCCCAGTTGTTCGATCGTCCTGACCACGTCGACCCTGTCGCAGACCTCCTCGTAGAGCGCCATGTCGGAGCCGCCGAGCGTCCAGTGCCAGCGCTCCTCCGGAGTGAGCCACACGAGCTGCCGGGCCTGACCCGCTATCTCGGCGAGCGCTTCGGGGTGTGGGGGCCGGCCGTTGTTGCGAGCATCCCCTAGCACGACGACGGTGGTCTTGTGGTTGACGGCGCCGGCGTTTGAGGCGACGAAGCTCCGGGCGGCGCGCCCGAAGTCGCTGTTTGCATCGACGTCGATGAGCCGGCCTGAGAAGATCTCCTCGACCGCGGCCTGAAGCTCCCGCTCCTCGAACACCTGCGTGACCTCAATGGTGTCGGCCACGAACACGAACGTGCGCACCTTCGAGAACAGACTCTGTGTCCTGTAGATGAGATGGAGCCAGAAGCGGGCCAGGTGGCGAGTGGACAGGCTCACGTCGCACAGCACGATGAGCCGGGGCCTCTGTTCATGCTTCTTGCGCAATACCGGCTCGAACGGCATTCCCCCGTAACGGAGGTTGCGTCTGAGGGTGTGGCGAACGGACACCCTCCCGCTGCGGTCGTTGCGCAATCGGCGCGCATGAGCGCCGTGGAGCCTTGCCGCCAGACGACGGATGGCGGCTTCCATCTCGCGCTGATCCGTCTGTGACAGTTCGAGTATGCGCAGCAGCGCACTGCTGTCCGGAGCGGTTCCCGCCGCCGGTTCAAGGGAGCGACGCCGCTCCAACATCTCTTTCAAGAGCTCGGGAAGTCCGGCGATGATGTCGTCCGCCCGGCGCTCGAGCTCCCGGATCGCTCCTTCGTCGACGTCGAGGTCGTGGAGGTGATCCAGAAGCCCAGACAGCTCCGTGGCGGAGATCTCCAGAGGCAATTCTTCGGCGTCGCTCAGGGGAGCGATGCCGCCGGGATTGAAGATGTTGCTTGCCCTCTTTACACGAAGCTGCTGGGTAATGCGCGACAGCACGTCGTCGAGCGCGCCCTTGTTGCGATTCAGAACGAGCTCCTGCGCGAACAGAGACAAGCGCAAGCGATCGCTGTCGCCGTGCAGATCCTCGGACGGCGACAGGCGCTCCTCGTCGAAGAATGAGCGCAGGTCGGTCGATTCGTCCTCCGAGTGGCTGTGGTCCTCGTTCTCTTGAGCCTCGCCTTCGAGCTCGTCGGCGATCTCGATGCGCTCCAGCGCGCCGTCGGGGCCGTGCTCGTGTTCGGCTACTCCGGCCTCGCCCGAATTCTGCTCAACGGGGGAGTGCACTGCGAAGAAGGCATCGAACAGAGAGTCAAAGGCCGCCTGATCGGACCGCTCCTTGATCAGCGAAGCTCTGAGCGCGTCCTTGACGTCATCGCGTCGTCTGAGGCCCGTCTCGTCGAGCGCATGTAAGGCGTCGAGCCCTTCGGCCACCGAGACGCGAAGGCCGTGGGCGCGCAGGAGGTGGACGAAGTCGCCCACGACTCTGTCCAATGGATCAGTGGCCCTGACTGCCCATCGATCCCCACAGCGGCTTGTCGTGATGACTGCCGTGTGAGTGTGTGAGGCTTGCCGGGGCGGACTTCCGCTCACCGATTCCGAGATGGGAAAGAGCCTTGGCGTAGTCGGAGTCGTGCTTTATCAGGACGCTGATGGTTTCCTCTATCAGCTCACCGGTGAGCTCCGGCGCATTCAGCACGACAAGGGCTTGCACCCAGTCAAGCGTCTCCGAGGTGCTGGGGGCCTTTCGCAGGTCGATTGTGCGCAACGACTGCACGACATTGACCAGCTCGCGCGCCAGCGACTCAGTCACGTCCGGCGCCTTGCGACGCACGATATCGAGCTCGACTTCGGGCGTCGGGTAGTCGAGCTGGAGGTGCAGGCAGCGGCGCTTGAGTGCTTCTGATAGCTCTCGCGTTCGGTTGCTGGTGAGGATCGTCACCGGAAGAGACTTCGCCACCAGCGTGCCGATCTCGGGGATAGTGACTTGATAGTCGCTCAAGAACTCGAGCAAGAACGCCTCGAACTCCTCGTCGGCGCGGTCGATCTCATCGATGAGTAGGACGACGGGTTGCTCGGAGCGCGCAGCGCGCAGAATCGGCCGCTCCACCAAGAAGTCCTCCGAGAAGAAGATGTCCTCGTGAGCCCGCAGCAGCTCCGCCGCCTCGCGCAGTCCCGGCGCTTCCTGCAACAGCAGTCCCACTCTCTCTTGCAAGATGTGCGTGTAGAGAAGCTGCTTCCCGTACTCCCACTCGTAGAGGGCCTTGGCTTCGTCGAGCCCCTCGTAGCACTGCAGCCGGATCAGCTCTCGGCCCAGAGCGGCCGCGAGCGCCTTTCCCAGCTCGGTCTTGCCGACGCCAGCCGGGCCCTCGACGAGCACCGGTTTGTTCATGCGCTCGGCGAGAAAGACCACAGTCGAAACGCGCCGGTCGCACACGTACTGCTGTTCGAGAAGGCGGGAGCGGGCCTCCCCGGGATCGAGGAAGCCCGCTGTTGCCTCTTTGGGATCCGGCGCCGAGAGCTCGTCAGTCACGCTTGCAACTCCCGCCCGGCACGCGCTTGCTGACTAGCCGCCCGATCCGGCTTCGGTCTGGCGCTCGGCCCCGGTCTGCGGTGAGCCATCGCCGCGCGGTACGTACCGCTGCCCCGCGCTGCCGTTGCGGAGCATGGGATCGTAGATGCAGTCGCGCAGGATCTCGACCGCAGACTCGTGCGTGAGGTCGCGCGGGTTGCCGGGCGTGCAAGGGTCTTCCATCATGTGATCGGCCATCTTGTGCAGCTCTTCATCGTCGCTCTTGATTTCGGTCGGGCGGTTCGAATACCCCCCGGTTCCGAGGCGCTGCTTGGGATAGGGCACGATGCTCTGGAAGTTGTCGGGGATGCCGACGTCCTTGGCAAGGCGGATGACGCCCTCGATGGCGCGATCGGATGCCGCGATCGACGACAGACCCATGGTGTCCTCGCCCAGGGCACCGGCGATGTTGGCGTACCGGCGCACCGCGGCGGGCTGGTTGAACTCCCACACACGGGCGATCCCGACACCGTTGTTGAGGCCGTGATGAATGTCGTAATAGGCGCACACCGCGTGTGACAGGGAGTGGAGAATGCCCAGCAGGCTGCAGGAAAAGGCCTGCGCGGCGATGTACTGCGCCCAGCACATGTTGCTCATGGCCTCGAAGTCGTGCGGGTTCGAGTAGGCCTCACGAAGGTTGTCGGAGCACATCTCGATCGCCTTCAGCGCGAGGGGAGTGCCCGAAAGGTGCTGAACGCGTCCCGCGTACGCCTCCGACGCGTGCGCAATGGTGTCGAAGCCCGTGTAGGCGATGTACTGAGGGGGCTGGGTCATCATCAGCACAGGGTCGTTGATGGCCAGCGTGGTCGTCATCGCACGATCCACCGCCACCCACTTGTGCGGCGCCTTGGGGGACGTCGTGTCGTTGATGACTGCGAACGGCGTCGTCTCGGAGCCTGTGCCCACCGTGGTGTTGATGGCGATGTGAGGCGGGTTGTCGAGCTTCTCCGACTTGAAGAGGCCCTGGAACTCGTTGATGTTGCGACCGTCGTGAGCGGCCACCACGCGGGCGCCCTTGGTGCAGTCGTGTGAGCTGCCTCCACCCAAAGACACGAAGCCGTCGCACTTGTCCTCGGTGAACATCTTGTAGGAGTCCATGACGTTGTAGTCCTTGGGGTTGGACTCGACCTTGTCATAAACGGAGGTCGCGACACCGGCGCCCTCGAAGTTGGCCTTGACCTCGTCGACGATGCCCGTGCCCCTCAAGCCTGAGGTGACAATGAGCACATGATTGAGGCCCATGGTCTTTGCCTCGGGCCCGCCCATCTCCCACGCACCCGCACCGATGAGGCAGCGGGGCTGACGGAAGAACTCCTTTACCGGAAACTCGACCACCTTGGTGAGATCCACCGTGATCTTCTCCCTTCTAGAAAGAACCTGCGAACAAGAACGTGTCTAAGAAAGAACTTGGAACGCGAAAAGTGTCGGCTCTGCTTTGGTGGCCGCTGCGGCGCTCGGACTCACTCACCTCTTCTCCCCCGCAGGCTTATAGGCCCTGCGACTCCCGCCAGTCTACCGAGAACCTCCCGGTAGGTCTCCGGCGAACCCCTCGATTCCCTTTCATGCGGGGCGAGCTTCGCGCTAACGTCGAAAAGAGGGGGAACTTAGGAGCTCGGCGAGGCTCTCGAGGCTGGCGACGTTGTGGCCCGGCACAAACACGTCGAGGTGGGGGAGCGCCGCGGCCATGCCTTGCTGCAGAGGCTGGTAGCGCGAGCTGCCCTTCAGCGGGTTGACCCACACCACTCGGTGGGCCAACCTTGTGAGCTTCATCATCTGCGCCGCCAGCACATCGGGGTCGCCGCGATCGAGGCCGTCCGAGCACAACACTACGATCGAGCCCCGCAGCGATGCGGCCTGCGAATAGCCCTTCAGCAGTTCGGCAAGCGAGTCGCCGATGCGTGTGCCTCCCTCCCAGTCCTGCGCCAGCGCGGAGGCTTCCAGCAAAGCCGCGTCCGGGTCTGCTTTGCGGAGCGCACGTGTCAGCCGAGTCAGTCGCGTGCCAAAGGCAAAGACCTCGACCTTGGGGGCCGTCTTCATTGCCGCGTGCGCGAACTGCAGCAGAGCGCGGGCGTACGTCGACATCGATCCCGAAACGTCGAGGATCAACACCAACGGTAGCGGCTTGATGCGCCGGTGCCGCCATTGCCTCCGAAACGGCTCGCCTTCGGTCCTGAGCGACGAGCGCAGCGTCCTGCGGAAGTCGAAGCGAGCTCCCTTGGGGGCCGGGCACAGGCGGCGAGAGCGGCGTTCGGGCATGCTCACCCGCATCTGCCTGATGAGCCGGTAGCAGGCCGCTCGTTCCTCCTCCGTCAGCTGCTCGAACGATTTCTGCTTGAGCCGCTCGACCGCCGACGCGATCATTCGGACCGTGACCTCGCCCTCGTCGCCCTGCTCTGTGGTCTCGCCCAGAGGCGTGACCGTTTCCTGCTCTTCACCCAGTAGGCCCTCGGGGTCCTCCACGCGGACTTGGGGCGCCGGCCCGCTGAGCAGCGCGGACAGGGTTTCTTCGATCAGGGTGTGGCCGAAGTACTCGTCGAACGCCTTCCGGTAGAGATCGAAGTCCTCGGGCCGCGACACGAGGCTGGTGCGCCCGGCAAAGAAGAGCTGCCGGCGCGTCGAGGGTCTCAG
>DASRPA010000081.1:0-5471 GCA_035646635.1 Actinomycetota bacterium
GGAGCCGCCAGCTCCGGTGAGGCGAAGTAATCGTCCCTGTAGAACTGCAGATCCTGAATCCCGAGTCTTTCGGCCTCTCCCTTTCGAACCTGGAATCGCACATGGACACGCGAGCGCATCTCTATCGCGGTTCCGCAGGCCTCGCAGTCACCCTGTGCGTAGTGGACGTCTCCGGTTGAAACCAGGGCCCCTTCGGCGTAGACGGGAATCAGCATTGAGATGCCCGGGGTGGTCTGCTTGATATCGATGTTGCCGGCGGTCTCTCGTGGCGGGACCGTGCGCAGTCCTTCGGCGGCGATCGGAGCGCTCGCCGGGACCGCGCCCGCCGGCTCTGGCGGCAGAGCGAAGCCGCCTCGCTCCGCCAGAGCGGACTCCCGCTGCTCCGCCCGCCGGCGTAGCTCTGCGCTGGGAGCAAGGCCGAATGTTCCCGGGAACGGATTGCAGCGGATCCGCACACCGGGGATCTGCTCCGACTCTGCGTACTCGTTTCCGTGCAGGCGCCAGTGGACTATGTAGGGCTCATCGAACTCCTCGCGCAAGAAGCCGAAGCCGGGGATCTCGACCGTGTAACCCCACTGGTCCCATGGATCGCTCTCGATCGCCATAATCTTAGCTTCCAGCAGGTCGCCGGGCTGAGCACCCTTTACGAAGACCGGTCCCGTCAGCGGATGCACCACATTCAGGTTCACGTTGCCAACATCCGACGAGGTGGAGGACGGGCTCAGCTGCCCATCCACAGCGTCGCGCGTCTCGTAGACAACCGTGTCACCTGGGTCCACCTCCACCACCGGCTCGATCGACTCGTGCCAGCGATTGTGCCCCGTCTCCGCCTCCTCTCCCAGAGACTTGGAAGGATCGATGGCGATCAAGTGTTCACGAGGCATGCGGCCCTCCCCTTTTTAAAAGGTGTGAGTTCCCTTGTACGCAAACACGCGACCAAGTCACAGTCAAGGGCTAGGGTCTTATGCTCTCCATCCTCGAGCCCTCGCCTGCCGGCTGCAGGTCGTTGTGAGCACCCGATTCCCGAACTTTGCGGCCGTGACCACGTGTGGGGTGGTTGATGACGCAAAGTTGGTCCGGCGGTCCAGTCCGTCGGTGATGGTGTTCACAAGCGTCAGCATGCAGCGAGCAACCTGAGGTAGGGGTTCACGGCGCTCCCGTCGTGGGGATGCCGCTCGAAGTGATTGTGGGGAGGCGTCGTGGCTGCATTGCCCGTGTTGCCCACGTAACCAACGACGTCGCCGGCCGCCACGGGACCCAGGGTGCCGTAGCCTGACAGAGGTCAAGTCCTGAATCGCCTGTAAAAGCCGCGACCTGAGTCACGCAACCTTCCTCTTCCGGCGGCGCACCTCCTTTCCCGGTTCATCCGGTGGCGTATCGATCCCGAGCTCCTTGCGAAGAAGTCTCAACTGCTGATGTTCGAGATCGGACGCCGACACGCGTTGCCAGCGGTCCGAACTCGGATGAGGGTCGCGAACTCCGCGACCTGTCTCTTGGCGAGGTGGTTCCACCCCCTTCGCTGGCGAGCCTCATCGGGGATGGTTCGGTGGTTACGATCGGAAGCATGAGCGGGCTTTTCTGGAGCGGCTTACGAATCGGCTGGCTGAGGGGGCCTGAGCATCTAATAGCGCATCTCGGGCGGTCCAAGGCCACGGCCGACCTCGGGACGCCGTTCATCGACCAGCTCGTCGCGGCCAGGCTTCTCGCGCACATCGATCGTGCGCGAGAAGCCCGGCGACAAGGCCTCCGAGAAGGCCTGCACAAGGTCACTGAGCTGCTAGGCACCCACTTGCCGGAGTGGTCATGGTCACAGCCTGCCGGCGGGCCCTCGCTGTGGCTCCGTATGCACGAAGGGGACGCTAACCAGTTCGCACAGGTGGCCGCCCGTCACGGCGTTCTAATACTCCCCGGTCCGGTCTTCTCCGTCGAGGAGAGATGGGCCGATCGGCTGCGGTTGCCGTTCGTGCTGCCCGAGCCGGTGCTCACCACAGGAATCGAGCGTTTGGCCCGAGCCTGGAACGAGTACTCGAGCCGACATTTACCGAACCTTGTGGCCGCGACCACCTGTGAGGTGGTTGGAGACACAAGGTTCAGCCCATGTGTGGACTTGGCTCCCTAGACCTAGAGCAGTGACTTGTCGGCCAACGAGGTGATGAAGGCCGGGTAGATGAACACCACCAGCAATGCGAGGGCCGCCACACCCATCGTGGCGCGCAACAGGTAGGGAACTTCGATTGGCTCCTCGGCCTCGGGAGCGTCCAAGAACATGCGCTTTACAACCGCTAGGTAGTACCACGCCGCGATCACCGCGTTCACTCCCATGACCGCGGCGAGCCAGTACACCTCAGAATTGATCGCCGCGGCGAACACGAACAGTTTCGCCCAGGCTCCCGCCATCGGGGGAGTACCCGCAAGCGACAGCAGAAAGCCCGCCATCAGGGTAGCGAGCACGGGACTGCGGCTCCACAGGCCCGAATAGTCGGAGATGAAGTAAGTGCCCGTCTTGCGGGCGAAGGAGATCGCGGCTGCAAAGGCGCCGAGATCCATGATCCCGTAGATGGCCAGGTAGACGATCGCCGACTCGAGCGCTTGGGCGTTGGCCTCGGGGCGGGACGGGTCGATGAGGGCCAACGTGACGAGCACATACCCCGACTGGGCAATCCCTGAATAGGCGAGCAGTCTGATGATGTGCTGCTGGCGCAGGGCGATCAGGTTGGCCACAGTCATGGTGAGGGTCGCCAGCACCGCGAACGCGGGCCGCCATGTGTCGGCAACCTCGGGGAAGGCCCTGAACATCAGCACGAGCAGACCCACGAAACCGCCAATCTTGGAAGCCGTGGAAAGGAACGCGGCAACCGGCGACGGTGCTCCCTCGTAGGTGTCGGGAGCCCAGAAGTGAAAGGGGACGGCCGATATCTTGAAGGCGAAACCGATCACGACAAAGATCACGCTGAGGACGACGAGGGGCTCGTCCGCCGAACTCGCTATCGCACCCCTGATCTCATTGAGCTTGGTGGCCCCGGTGATGCCGTACACCAACGACATGCCGTACAGCATCACCGCAGTGGATAGCACGCTGAAGAGAAAGAACTTTAACGCCGCCTCGTTGGACTTGACGTCGGCTTTTCGCAGCGCAGTCATGATGATGGCGGGGATGCTGATGAGCTCGAGCGCGATGAAAAGCGTCACGAGATCGCGTGCGCCGGAGATGACGACCCCTCCGAGAAGCGAACACAGCATCAGGAAGTAGTACTCGCCCTGGTAGTAGCGGCCCGAGCGAAAGTACCCGAACGACATTGCCAGCACGATCAGCCCGATGACACAGAAAAGGCCCTTGAACACGAGGGCGAAGGTATCGACCTCGACGGCTCCGCCCAGAGTGGTGCGGTGCTCTCCAGCCAGGGAGACAACTGCCGCAAGCGTGCCAAGGATGCCGGCGGCCGACAGCGGCATCGCCAGCCACTTCGACTCCTCGGGCAGGAACAGGTCTGCGATCAAGACCACGCACGCGGCTGCCGCCAGCACGATGTCGGGTGACAGCGCGTGCCAGTCGACGCCGGGTTGGACTATGGCCTGAGCGAGATCCATCTCAGGAGCCAAGCGCCCCGAGCAGCGT
Organism: Actinomycetota bacterium; assembly: GCA_035646635.1. GTDB lineage: Bacteria > Actinomycetota > CADDZG01 > CADDZG01 > WHSQ01 > JACDAL01. The sequence continues at coordinate 3,617 of DASRPA010000081.1, forward strand.
CTGCACCGCCCCGTCGGTCACTCCCAGAACGAGCTTTGGATAGAGGCCCGCGGCGATGATGAGTATCAGCAGCGGCGCCCACGCGTACCACTCCAGCCGCACAACGTCGAAGATGCCGTGCCCCGACGCGAACTTGTCGGGCACCTTGCCGAGGATCACACGCTGCAGCATCCACATGAAGTAACCGGCAGTCAGCACGGTCCCGATCCCGCCGCCGACCATGAGCACCCTAAAGAGGGTCACGTTGAGCTCGGGATGGGGGTTGTAGGCGCCCAGCAGCGCCAGCATCTCACCCCAGAACCCGGCCAGCCCGGGCAGTCCCAGGGAGGCGATGGCGCTGTAGACGAGCAGCGAACCGAACTTGGGCATTTGTTGAAGAATCCCGCCCAGAGCCGGTATGTCACGGGTGTGGAAGCGTTCGTGAATGGAGCCGGCGAGAAAGAACAACATGCCGGTGATGAGCCCGTGCGCCACCATCCCGAAGATCGCCCCGTTGATACCGATGTCGGTGAGAGTTGCGATCCCCAGCATCACGAAGCCCATGTGGCCGACAGAGGAGAACGCGATCATGCGTTTGAGATCGGTCTGCGCCAAACAGCACAGGGCTCCGTAGATGATGGCGATGACCGCGAGGATCCCGATAATGGGGGCGAACGTGACCGCCGCGTCCGGCAGGATCGGCAGCGAGATGCGAATGAATCCGTAGGTTCCCATCTTCAGCATGACCGCCGCCAGCAGGACCGAGCCCACCGTGGGTGCCTCGGTGTGCGCGTCCGGAAGCCAGGTGTGGAAGGGCCACATGGGAACCTTGATCGCAAAGCCCAGGAACAAGCCCGAAAAGACGAGGTTCTGGAACAGCTCGGAGCTCCCGCCAAAGCCCTGGCGGGTGAGCTCGATCATGTCGAATGTGCGGGGATCGGAGGTGAAGTAGAGCGCCAGAAATCCAAGCAGCATGAACAGTGAGCCGAACAGCGTGTAGAGGAAGAACTTGACCGCCGCGTAAGCGCGACGGGGTCCGCCCCAGATCCCGATCATGAAGTACATCGGGACCAGCACGAGCTCCCAGAAGATGAAGAACAGGATGAGGTCCAGCGCCACGAAGCACCCGGTCATGCCGGTCTCGAGCAACAGCACGAGAGCAAAGAAGGCCTTGGGCTTGCCCGGCTCGGGAATGTGCCACCACATGTAGATGGTGCAGAGGAAGCTCACCAGCAGCGACAGGACGAACAGCGGCAGGGAGATCCCGTCGATGCCTATGTGGTATCGAGCGTTGATCTGCGGGATCCAGCTCTCGTTCACCTGAAGCTGCAGCGCCCCGGCGTTCGAGAAGTCGAAGCGCGCCAGCACTGCGACGCCCGCCACCAGGGCAAGGAATGCGAACAGCGTGCCGACGGTTTTGACGAGCTTCTCGGAGCGGGAAGGCATGAACATCAGCACCGCTGCACCGACGGCGGGGAGAAACGTCCCCAGGCTCAGAGCCCAGTCGTCAACCCAGTTCATCTAAGTGCACCTCCCCGTAAATACGCTCGCATTCGAGCGCCCCTGCATCCCCGCTCGCGTCGTTCCACGGCTCCGCCGAGGTCGGAATTGGGATTCAATCTGTCGCTCACGTACCCTCCGGGTACGCTCACTCCTCGCGCCTAGCGACCAGGGCGCAGTGACGCTCTCGGTGCTGGCCGTATTTCCGGTGCGGAGCACTAAGCTCAAGCGTTCGCTCGCCCAGGTCGAGGTAATTGCCTGGGCGTCGACGACCTGTGGAGGGCTTTATGAACGCGAGACACCTGCGCGGACGTTTCCGTGCGCTGGCGCTGCTGGTGGCGCTGGCAACCATGTCCGGCGGCGGAGCCGCCCTGGC
>DASRPA010000082.1:0-4360 GCA_035646635.1 Actinomycetota bacterium
AGAAGCGCGGGCGGCAGATGGTGTGTCCCGTTCCCGCCGGAGGTCGAGCGGGAGTGCCAACAACGAGTTGCGAGCTCGCCGAGGATCAAGGCTCGAACCCAACCATCTACTGCAGGAGGTGCAGTTTGAAGCCACCGTCCCCACCGTCGCGGACAGGATCGCCCAGACCGTCGTGGCCATGTGCCTGGAGCCGGAGGTGGAGCCTGTGTTCCACCCCGACTCCTATGGGTACCGGCCGGGCAGGTCAGCGCTGGACGCGCTCGGGGTGTGCCGGCAGCGCTGTTGGAGAACGGATTGGGTCATCGACCTCGATATCCGTTCTTTCTTCGACAGCGTCGATCACGATCTCGTTCTCAAAGCGGTGGCGGCGCACACGGACCAGGCGTGGATTTTGCTCTACGTTCAGCGGTGGCTCAAAGCGCCGCTGCAGCACACAGACGGGAGCGTGGTGCCACGAGATCGCGGAACCCCTCAGGGATCGGCGATCTCGCCCTTGCTGGCAAACCTGTTCATGCACTATGCGTTCGATGCCTGGATGGCGGGGAGATTTCCCACCATCAGGTTCGAGCGCTATTGCGATGACGTGGTGGTGCACTGCGTCAGCGAACGTCAAGCTCTATTCGTCAGAGACTCCGTTGCTCGACGGCGAGAAATAGTCAAGAGTTGTGGAACGGAACTTGATCACGCGGCGTCCTTCTCATCGTTCTGAGCCTCCACCAGGTTGCCGTCCACGAACTTCGCACCCGCACGGACGAGAGCGACGAGCTCGTGTCCGTTGATCTTGCGCCACCTCCCCTCCGCGGCCTCGATGAGCTTGAACACCATGGCGAGCCCGGCCTCACGAGAGCCCGGTCCTTTGGTGAGGTTGGTCCGGGCGCGCACCGGCGCGAACGTCGACTCGATCGGGTTGGTCGTGCGCAGGTGCTTCCAATGCTCGGCCGGGAAGTCGTAGAAGGTGAGTAGCGCGTCCTGGTCGTCGGTGATCTTTGTGACCGCCTTAGGCCACTTGGGGCCGAACTCGTCGGCGAACGCAGCAACCGCTCGCTGAGCGGCATCCTTGTTTTCCGCGTTGGTGATCTCAAAGATGGCGCGCTTGGCCGCGGGCTGCACCGACTTCGGCAGGCAGTCGAGCACGTTGGCCGTCTTGTGGACCCAGTCGCGCTGCGGGCGGGTCTCGGGGAAGACGTCTCTCACCGCGGCCCAGAAGCCGAGCGCGCCGTCACCGACCGCGACCACAGGCGCGCGCATGCCGCGCTTCTTGCAGCCCCGGAGCAGCTCGGCCCAGCTCTCGGTCGACTCCCGGTAACCCTCGGTGAGAGCGATCAGCTCTTTGGTGCCGTCGAGGCGCACCCCCACCATGACCAGGCAACAGAGGCGGTCGTCGTCGCCGAGGCGAACGTTGAAATGGACCCCGTCCACCCAGATGTAGACGTAGTTTCGGTCCTTGAGCTTTCTTGCCATGAACTCCTTACGCTCGGCCTCCCAGGCGCTGGTGAGGCGGGTGATCGCGGCCGGGGACAGGCCCGCGTCGCTGCCGAAGAACTCGGCGAGCGCGGGACGGAAGTCCCCCGAGGACAACCCGTGCAGATAGAGCAGCGGCAGCACCTGGCTCACCTTGGGTGACCTTCGAGCGTAGGGAGGCAGGATGTCGCTGGCGAAGCGGATGCGCTCGCCTTGTTCGTCGGTCCTTCTGTCGTCGACCCGCGGAGCCCGGACCTCGAGCGCACCGGCGCCGGTCACGACCGAACGTTCCCGGGCCTTGCCGTTGCGGGTCACGAGCGCGTGCCCCCTGTCGTCGCGCTCCGTTTTTGCCGCTGCCACATAGGCGTCGACCTCGGACTCAAGCGCCGCAGCAAGCATCCTGCGGGCGCCGTCACGGACGATCTCATCGAGGACTTCGGCGAATTCCGCGCGCTCGGCTTCGTCTTGGACTACCCTCAACATCGGCGTCTCCTTCCCGCCGGCGCTCGAACGCCGGCACCATCAACTAGGTCAGATGGGAAGGTACGCCGCGCTCTCCTTTTGGTTCCGGATTCCACAACTTCTGGTCATATCTCCTCGACGGCTGGCGGACTGTCGTCTGGAGGTTCATCCGGACAAAACCCGCATCGTGTACTGCAAGGACTCGAACCGCACCGGCTCGAATGAGCACGAACGGTTCGACTACCTCGGATACACGTTTCGCCCTCGCCTTGCGGTGAGCAAGACTGGCGCACGGTTCGTCAGCTTCTCTCCGGGGGTGAGTCGTGACGCCCAACGGGCGATGGGAGTCGTGATTAGAGCCTGGCGCATCAACCGTCGCAGTGACAGGACGCTCGAGGAGTTCGCCGCGATCGTCAACCCGATCGTGCGCGGCTGGCTCAACTACTACGGACGCTTCTACCGTTCCCAGTTGAAGCCCGTGCTGAGACGGATCAACGCCTACCTCGTTCGGTGGGCGATGAACAAATACAAGCGGCTGCGTGGTAGCCCCCAGCGGGCTCGGCAGTGGCTGGTTGGTGTCTTTCGGCGCCAGCCGGACCTGTTCGAGCATTGGCGGGCTGGTATGGCACCTGTCGGCTGGACAGTGGGAGCCCGGTGAGTCGAGAGGCTCACGCCGGGTTCTGAGAGAGCCGGGGGGTGTGATTCCCCCCGGCCACTCACCTCTTCGGGGCGGAGCTCGACCGCCGACCAGGGAGAGATGATCGAGTTCATCGACGAGCACAAGATTGCCTGGGGAGTCGAGCCGATCTGCAGGGTGCTGCCGATCGCCCCGAGCACCTACTATGCGGCCAAGAAAGGCGCTCCGGCGCCCCGAACGCGGCATGACGAGCAGCTCAAGTTCGAGATCCGCCGGGTCTACGACGCCAACTTCAAGGTCTACGGCGCCGACAAGATCTGGGTCGCCCTCAACCGCGAGAACATCAAGGTCGCCCTTCGAGCGGTTGATGCGCCAGATGGGCATCCAGGGTGCCCGCAGAGCAGGCAAGCACCGCACCAGGATCCCCCAAGACGGCCTCACCGCTCGTCCCGCCGACCTCGTTGAGCGGACCTTTCGCGCCTCTGTGCCCAACAAGCTGTGGTTGGCCGATCTCGAGCGCCACGAGGCGCTATGGGACCGGGTGGAGTTGGGAGGATTCCACCCGTGGGCTGTCGCAGCAGCCCACGAGAAGCTGGGGGCAGCCTGACCTCGGAGGCGCGAGGAAGGGTGGCAAGCAGCCCCGACAACGCCGGGACGGGTCGGAACCGCCAGACGGTCCGGGTCCGGCAAGCGAGACGGGAAGGTGTACGTGAGAAACCAGTGTCTTAAGACCGCTCAAGTCAGACCACCGGCTCTAACCTGGCGGATGTGGCCCGGGGAGCGGCGCACACCCGCCCGAAAGGGCGGGGAACTCCCGAGCCGTCTACAGATCATCGGCAGGGAGGCCACGGGAAAGAACTGCGGCGTACCCGTGGCGATGCCGCAGCGGCATAGCTGGGCACCTAACCCGTCAACCGGTCCGATGGTGAACGTGGGAACCGTCCGGCGTTGCCCTCCCCGCACGCAGCCAGCATGCGGACGGGCAGGCTCGTTGTCGGCTGACGACACCGGACGGGACGGAGCCTGCGTATTAGTCCGAGGGCGGGAAAGCCGTCCACATGGCGAAGGCAGGCAGCGAGTTCGCAGCGGAAGGACTGTCACACCAGGAGGTCGCCCGTGAACACGGGCGCTTCGTGGCCGAGCCTCGATGAGGCCAATGCCCGGGTACTGGAGATTCAGACGAAGCTGCACCGATGGGCTGGCGACAACGAGGATCGCCGGTTCGATGACTTGTTCAACCTCGTGTGTGATCCGGCCTTCCTGCTCGTTGCATGGAGCCGGGTCCGATCCAACAAAGGTGCCCGCACCGCTGGAGTCGATGGCGAGACTGCTCGCTACATCGAGTCCCGTCGCGGGGTCGAGGAGTTTCTGAGCGATTTGCGCGCCGATCTCAAGGCTCGCACGTTCACGCCTCAGCCCGTACGGGAGCGGATGATCCCCAAGCCTGGCTCGCGCAAGCAGCGCAGGCTGGGCATCCCGACCGTGCGCGACCGTGTGGTGCAGGCAGCCCTGAAGCTGGTGCTCGAACCCATTTTCGAAGCAGGGTTCAAGCCCTGTTCCTATGGGTTCCGACCGAGGCGACGTGCTCAGGACGCCATCGCCGAGATCCACTACCTCGGATCCCGCTCCTACGAGTGGGTGTTTGAGGCAGATATCGATACCCGGTGCTGCGGGGATGGACCACCTATTTCCGGCACGGAGTGTCCAAGGCCACATTTGGCTACCTGCGCGCTTATGTCTGGCGTCGGGTCGTCAATTGGTTGCGCCGCAAGCACCCCGGCGCCACTTGGAAGTGGCTCC
>DASRPA010000083.1:0-3024 GCA_035646635.1 Actinomycetota bacterium
CGATCATGTTTGGCCCTCCTCCTTCTTCTTCCGCGCCGCCTCCAGGTCGTCCTGCGCGGAGGACTCACCGCCCTCAAGTGCCTCGGGGCTCTTCGATCCGCTGCCGGCCTTGAGCGCGGCGAGCTCTGACTCCACGTCGGAGTTCGAGGACATCGCGTCCAGCTCCCGGGAGATGTCGTCGCCCTGGCTGAGCGAGGATGCGTCGTCGAGCGCACCGGACGAGATCAGCTCGTCGATGGCGCCGGCCCGCGCCTGCATCTGCGCGGTCTTGTCCTCCGCCCGCTGCACGGCCATCCCGACGTCGCCCATCTCCTCGGAGATGCCGGAGAACGCCTCGTTGATCCTGGTCTGTGCCTCGGCTGCGGTGTAGGTGGCCTTGATGGTCTCCTTCTTCGTGCGGAAGGACTCCACCTTCGCCTGCAGCCGTTGCGAGGCGAGCGTGAGCTTCTCCTCCTCACCCTGGAGCTGGGCCTGCTGCGCCTTGAGATCGGACATCTGGCCCTGCAGACCGGACTTGCGGGTCAGCGCCTCGCGGGCGAGGTCCTCGCGTCCCATCGACAGCGCCTTCTGCGCCTGGTCGTGCAGCTTCTGCGACTGCTGCTCGAGCTGGTTGGCCTGGAGCTCGACGCGTTTGCGACTGGTGGCCACATCGGCGACGCCCCGCCGTACCTTCGAGAGCATCTCGACCTGACGCTGGTAGCTGTAGTCGAGCGTCTCCCGTGGGTCCTCGGCTCGATCGAGCGCCTTGCTGGTCTTGGACCGGAAGATCAGGCTGATCCGCTTCATGAGGCTCATGGAGTGCGGGCCCCCTTCTTGGTATGTGGCTGTTGAGTGTCCAGCCTACGGGTGGAACGGTCGAACTGACGAGGAGGTTCCCGCAGGTAGTCTTGGCGCGAAGACATTGCCTCCACCGAGTCGAAGGCCCACCTTGTTCCGTCGTACGAAAACCGAAACCGTCAGCTCCGCCGACCACGCCGATCTCAAGGAGGGCGGCAAGGGTCGCCCCACCCCGAGCCGCCGAGCGGCCCAGGCCGCCGCGAAGGCCCGCGCGAAGGCGCCGCGCGACAAGAAGGCTGCCTCAAAGCTGCTGCGCGAACGGCGGTCGGCCGACAACGCGAAGGTCCGGCAGGGCATGAAGAGCGGCGACGAGCGCTACCTGCCGGCGCGGGACCAGGGCAAGCTACGGCGCTTCGTCCGGGACCGTATCGACTCCCGGATCTGCATGGCCGAGTTCCTGCTGATCCTGCTGCTCGCGGTGATGGCGTTGACCTCGACCGGCAACGAGACACTGCGTTCCTACGGCAACGGGTTGTGGACCGCGACGGTCTTTCTCGTGGTGACCGACACGGGCTACCTGATCTTCAAGCTCAAGCGTGAGCTGAAGCAGCGGTTCCCCGACGAGCCGCACAAGGGTGCGGTGTTCTACGCGATCCTGCGGTCGCTCCAGATCCGCTTCCTGCGTCTTCCCAAGCCGAAGGTCAAGCTCGGGCAGAAGCTCCCCGCCCACTACTGAACCCCATTTCCTCCGACATTGGTACGTCAACCGTGACGCATATGTCACGGTTCGCATCCGTTGTCGGAGGAAATCCGGCGCTTCTGACTGACCTGTGGGTCATTTCCGGCCTGGGAGGGCGGGGCGGTGGCCGCCGAGACTGAGCAGGGCGAGGGCGATGAGGGCCTCGGGGGACTTGAACCCGAACGCCATCCTGGTGATCAGTCTGATCTTCGTATTGGTCGACTCGATCAGCCCGTTCGACAAGTTGTGTTCGATGGCTGCAAGGAGCCTGGAACGGTGTTTGACGATGCTCTTCTGCAGCTTCACAAACGATGGGATCCGGCAGCGGCGTGCCCAGCTGATCCACCGGTCCAGGGCCTCAACAGCCGCCTCGTAGGGCAGCTGGAAGATGACCCGTAGGCCTTCTTTGAGCAGGTAGGCCCGATACAGTCTCGGGTCGGTCGCAGCGATCCAAGTGAGCTTGACCTGCTGATGGTCGGTGAGGTTCTCGGGGTTCTTCCACAACGAGTAGCGGGCTCCCTTCAACCCCTTCGCGAGCTCGCTTCCGGGTCGTGGCGGCGCGTCGGCTGGCGGACGCCCGCGGCCGCGTTTGGGCTCGTCCTGGGCGAGTTTGCGGGCGTCGTTCCACGCTTGGCGGCGGACCTCGTCGAGCGCGTCGGTTGCCCATTTGACGATGTGGAACGGATCTGCGACGCGGACCGCGTTCGGGCACCGGGCGGCCACGATGGTGTCGATGAAGTCGGCTCCATCGGCGCTGACATGGGTGATCTGGGCGCAGCGCTCTTCGCCGAGGAGGTCGAAGAACTCCCCCACGGTGGCGCTGCTGCGCCCCGGGGCAGCCCACACCAGCCGGCGTGTGTCGTGGTCGACGATGACCATCAAGAACTTGAACCCACGCTTGTAGCTGATCTCGTCGATCCCGATCCGCCGCAGCCCGGCCAGACGGTCATGCTGGGCGTCGACGTCGGCCCAGACCCGGGTGATGATCGACCCCACGGTGCGCCAGGCGATCCGCATCAACTCGGTGACCGTGGACTTGCTGGCCTGGGTCGCCAACCACGCCACCTGATCGTCGAAGGCGTAGGTGTGGCCCGCGTCGTGACGGGCCCAGGGAACCGAGGCGACCACCACCCCGTGCTCTCGGCAGGTCACCCGTGGTGCGTCGGCCTCGAGCACCGCCTGGACCGTGCACAGGTCCAACCCCCGCCACCTGCGGCGGCCCGCGCCAGCGTCGTAACCCGAGCTGCGGCGACCACAGACCCCGCACCGGCCACGCTGTCGCTTGGTGGGCCGGACGTGGGCGACTAGCACCTCGGCGTCTTCGTCGAACTCGATCCGCTCGATCACCGTCTTCTCGACGCCCAACAGGCGCCCCCATAAACTGACATCACGCACGCCGTTCTCCTGATCACTGGTCTCTGGTCCTTCAACAGCTCAGAAACCTATGCAGGGAACGGCGTGCGCTCACTCAGGCGCGCTCAGGCGCCCACAGATGTGTCAGGGGAGCC
>DASRPA010000084.1:0-8876 GCA_035646635.1 Actinomycetota bacterium
GCGTCGGCCAGGCGCGTGTTCTGGGTCGTGGACAACGGGTCCTCACACCGCGGCCAGGCATCGGTCGACCGGCTTCAGGGCCGTCACAAGAACCTGCGGCTCATCCATTGCCCAATCCACTCGTCCTGGATAAATCAGGTGTCGGTTAACCGGCCCTCGGACCGGGGCTCCGCACCGTCGCTTGAAATCCATCTCGCGGCGGTCGGGGTGAGGAACAATGAAGCTGCCTTGGGGCTGCTGGCGCGGAAAAGGGAAGGGCTGCCATGGGAGTGTCGGTCGTGCGTGCCGAGGATGGCCACCGGTTGCAGGGAGCCGGCGCGGACGTCGCGCTTGCCAACCGCTTCCTTGATCACCTCACAACACGAGCGTTCTCAGCCGCCACCATTCGCGCCTACGCCTACGACCTGTTGAACTTCGGCCGCTTCTTGGCTGAGCGCGGACTCAGGCTCGGCGACGTCGTGCCGACCGATCTGTTCGACTACCTCGAGTGGCAGGCAGAGACGAGGTCGACGGCCGGCGCCAAGGTCGTGCGCCTCTCGGAGCGTCGGGGCGCGGCACCGGCGACCATGAACCGGCGAATCGCCGCGGTCCGTGCGTTGTTCGAATACGCGCTGCAGACCGGGGTGCGCTCAGACAACCCCGTTCCCGCGGCCCGCCGCGCGTCGGGTCTGCGACCAAAACGACGCGGGCTGCTCGGGCATATCTCCCCGAGGCGCCAACGAACCGGCGGGCGGCTTGTCCGCCAGCCGTCGCGACTGCCCGAGAGCCTCGATGCAAGCGAGGCGACGGCCTTCATCGCCGATCTCGCCACGCACCGTGACCGGGCGATCGCCCTGGCGATGCTGCTGGGCGGGCTGCGTCGCGAGCTTGCCCCTACGCCAATGTCTGCGAGCAGTGCGACAACTTCGTCACCACACCTGAGTTCCTGCCCGCGCTCCAAGCTCAGCTTGCCGACGCCCAAGCACTCAAAGACGACGCTGAGGCGCGGGGCTGGGACTCCGAGGTGGCGCGACACGCTCGCGTGATCGCCAGCATCGGAGGCCACGTCCGCCGAGTGAAAACTGCAGGTGACTCGGCCGGAATTGCTTGACATGCCCCCGAGGGCCGGTTAATTGAGATCTACAACTCGATCATCCAGCGCAAGGTGCTGACACCCAACGACTTCAACGACCTCGACGACGTCGAGCAACGCCTGATGGCGTTCGAGCGGCGCTACGAGGATGCCGCCAAGCCTTTCGAGTGGAAGTTCACCCGTACGGACCTCGCCAAGCTCATGAAGCGGATCGCGGAGAAGGAGGAACTACAACGAGCCGCCTAAGAGCGCGAAAACTCCGTCACCGAACTTATGAGCCAGAGCACTAAGGTTGTTCGGTTCCCTGACCGCCGACCTTGCAGGAACCGATCGACTCTTCATCCCCTACACGTAGTGTAACTGTCAGCACGGCGATGGTTGCCGCGATAGTAAGCGCAATCGAGAAAGGATTTGTCAGCGCACCAAGCTTCTCAGGAGGACGACACCGACGTCCTTGGAGAGGCGTCAACGCGCGAAAGGGTTCTGCCCTGCCTCACACCACACAAGGGAATGCCATGCCTCGAACCACGAGCACAAGCGCTCCAACCCCGGTGGCGGCGAGTCAGCCGCCCGTGATATCCGTAAGGCGATGAAAGCGACAATCCTGGTCGTCGACCACGACGAGAGATCGTTGGAGATCCTCCAGCGAGACATGACGAGGCGATATGGCGCCGACTACGATGTGCTCTCGGCGAGCTCACCGCACAAGGCGGTGCGATTGCTGAGACGACTGGCGAGCGGGCAACGGACCGTAGCCCTGGCCATCGCCTATCAGTGGATGCCTGAGATGACAGGAATCGATCTCCTCAGGCAGTCGCGCGAGCATCATCCCGGCGCAATGAGAGCGTTAATGATCAATGTCGGCGACCTCGGAGCCGAAGAGCCCATCGTCAGAGCCCTGACCCTGAACCACATCGACTACTACTTTGGCAAGCCCTGGGCCTCGCCGGAAGAAGAGCTCTACCCGACCACCGGGGAAGCTCTTCGAGTGTGGTCCAGCAACCACCTCCCTCGGATGGAGAAGATCAAGTTCATAGGCGACCCGAGATCACCGCTCATTAGCTCTTTGGTTCGAGGCATCGAGCTCAACAACGTTGCCAGCGGCGTCTACGCGCCCGATTCGCCCGAGGCCACAGAGCTCATACGAAAGCACGGCTTGATGCATGACGATCTTCCCGCAGCCGTTCTTTACGACGGCCGGGTCATCCTCGACCTATCTCAAATGAAGTTAGCGCGCGCCTTGGGCGCGCGCGATCTCCCGCCGCAAGAATCGCTCTATGACGTCACCATCGTGGGCGCGGGACCGGCAGGGCTCGCAGCCGCCGTGTACGCCGCGGCCGAGGGCCTCCGCGTGCTGGCCCTCGAGTCCCTGGCCGTAGGAGGACAGGCGGGGACCAGCTCGATGATCCGTAACTACCTCGGGTTTCCATGGGGCATCAGCGGAAGAGATCTAGCTGAGAGGGCATCGCGTCAGGTGCAACAGTTTGGAGCCTACGTGGCTTTCACCGCTCCCGTCGCGCAGCTGCGGAGCGAAGATGGCGAAAACGTGGCAGTCCTCCCGGACGGACGAGAGGTTCACAGCCGTACGGTGATCATTGCAACCGGAGTTTCCTATCGCCGGCTCGAGGCACCGGGCGTCGACCGGCTCGTGGGCAGCGGCGTGTTCTATGGCGCCGGCATATCGGAAGCCCGAGCCATAGGCGCGGTCAACGCGTGCGTCGTGGGCGCGGGCAACTCGGCGGGCCAACTGGCCGTCTATCTCTCTCAGATGGGAGCCAGCGTGACCCTCTTGGTGCGAGGTCCTTCGCTCTCGAGAAGCATGTCGGATTACTTGGTGAAGGAGATCGAGGCCAACGAGCGCGTCCGCGTGCTCCTCAACAGCCAGGTCGCCGGGGCTCTCGGAGAGCACGCCCTCGAAGCGGTGGCGGCCCTCGACGGCTCCACGGGGAAGACGCAGGAGGTGGCGACCGACGCCCTCTTCGTGATGATCGGGGCGCAGCCGCACACCGATTGGGTGGAGTCGTCCATCGCCCGTGACGACCTTGGGTTCGTGCTCACGGGCGCCGACCTTTTGGCCGATGAGAAATCGCGACAATGGTGGCCGCTCGCCCGGCCCCCGCTCCTGCTCGAGACCAGCATGCCGGGCGTGTTCGCTGCCGGCGACGTGCGCCACGGCTCGATCAAGCGGGTCGCCGGAGCGGTCGGAGAAGGAGCGGCGTCGATCTTGCTGATCAGCCAGTACTTGCGCGAGTCAGAGCTCTAGGACCGAGGTTCTTCGGCGGGAGGAGCGAAGATCTCGAGCTGGATATTGTCGGGGTCCCGGAAGACGAGAACCGACCCGTACGGCTCGTCGGCTATAGGAGATTGCGTCAGCGGGCTCGCCGCCTCCGCAGAAGGCACTACGCCGTGAGCCGCGAGGTGGTCCCGCCAGCTCTCCAGCTCTGCGCGGTTCGCGACCATGACACCCGCATGATCCAATCCCGTCCGCTTCTCGGAGAATCGTTCCCGTTCGTTGGCGTCGTGGCGGTGAAGAACGATCATGAGGGTCCACTGCTCGTCGGCCAACACCATCCCGGTGCCACCCGGATGTGGCGCCTCCATCTGCAGTGACACATCGAATACCTCCTGATACCAAGCCAAGCTCGCATCGAGATCTGTCACCGTGAGCGCGAGATGGTGGAGGGTGGGGTTCGCCAGCTTGGTCACGGCAACAATATAGCAGCTCCTCGGCCACCGGCCAGGGCTCGGATCCCCGGCGATAATGCCCGAGTGACTCCATCTTCGCCATCGAAGGCAGCGAGGTCAAGGGTGACGGATAGACCGGCGGAGTGGCGCAGCTTGACCTGCGTAGGCCGCCTGTCCTCGAAGAATTCCCATTCGCGACCAAGGGCGGGCACGAAGCGGTCGACGTCATCGATCGAAACGAGAAGGCCAATGTCCTTGTGGTCGCGGGTCTGCTCGCCGACGAGGGCATCGACGCCCCAAACCGCCGACGATCCATACATCGACGCGGGCCTCTTCTAGTCAATTCTTTCCGGTGCCTCGAGGAGAGCAGCGACATCTTCACAGAACTCGTCGATCAGCTCGTGGGCAGCCGCACGCAGCGCCGATGCGTGGTCCGGTGGCAGTACTTCGTCCCCGAAGGCTTGACCAACGACACCGTCTTTTTGACTCATCTCTGGGCTCGTCATGCCGCGGTGTGAGTTGGCTGCGATGCGGTCGGCGAACACCGGCGACAAGCTCGAAAACTCGACCCTCCGCCAACTGCATGGTTTTTTCCTGGTAGTAGCTCAGATCTCGACCCTTCTCTCACACCCAAAACCCGCTCTGACCAGGTCTTTTAGGGGTGGGCCGCCAGGGAATCGAACCCTGAACCTACGGATTAAGAGTCCGTCTCATGGGGGCTTTCGACGATTCTCAAGTTCGTGCAAAATTGTGCATCGTCCCAGGTCGGGGGCATGGTTCTGATTCGCAAATCTTGTCTTTGCTTTTCGTCGTTTTGCGTCGCACGCGTGTCGAAATCGTGTCGCGCTCCTGATGGCTCTGGTGAGATCACTCTTGCACACCCTAGGAATCGGCCGATCCCCTGAATGTGTGTTCTCACCGGAGCTACTGCTTGCTGCCGGGTCTGTCGTGACGTTTTCCAACACGTGCTCAAGTCGGTGAGCTGTCATGCATCAGCGGCAATTTTGAATCGCGCCACGGAATCGCTCTGGAACGCGAAAGCGAGGAAGGCATGTCGCTACGACGCGGCGACTCTCATGAGCTCGCCGTCTTTTTCGTCGTACGCTTTCTTGATCCGCAACGCCTCGTCCTGCATCTCGAAGAAGCAATCGAGGAGTCGAGCGTCGAACTGAGTCGCTCTGCCCTCTCCCATGATGCGAACGGCTTCGGCCGGATCGAACGCCTTCCGATAGACGCGATCCGTCGTGAGAGCGTCGAATACGTCGGCGATTGCTGCGATGCGCCCATCCATGGGGATCTCCTCGCCGGCTATTCCTCTGGGATAGCCATGACCATCGAATCGCTCATGATGCGTCCAAGCGATGAGAGATGCTCGGCCGAGCAGCTCTGAATGCGACCCCGACAGGATCTGATAACCGATCTCGGCATGCATCTGCATCATGTGCCGCTCCTCGGGCGACAGGGGCCCCGGCTTCAGCAGAATTCGGTCCGGAATTCCAATCTTTCCGACGTCGTGCATGACGCTCGCGAACTGAAGCTGCTCACGATCGTCGTCGTCATACCCGAGAGCTCCCGCCAAGAGCTCGCAGTACCGACTCATCCGCTGAATGTGTTTGGCCGTGTCGTCATCTCTGAACTCGGCCGCGATAGAGAGCTTTTCGATCGTCTCCGCGCGCGACAGCTTCAGCTCTTTCTCTGCGAACTCGAGATCGTTGACGGCAGTCCACAGCTCTTTTGTGCGCTCTTGGACCTGCTGTTCGAGGAGCTCGCTGCGGGCCTTGATCTCGAGATGGAGCGACCTCGTCTCCAGAAGGTTCTTGACTCGAAGGAGGACTTCCATCTGGTCGAAGGGCTTGGTTATGAAGTCCTTGGCTCCGAGCAAGAGGGCCCGCTGCCTGCTCTCCGCGGTGACGTCGGCAGTCAGCACGAGTACCGGCAGGAATGTATGCGAATGGGGGAACCGCCTCCCCATCTCCTCGAGCACGCCGAACCCGTCCAGCTGCGGCATGTGGAGATCCAGAAGCAATAGGTCCGGATGCAGTTCCTCGACCAACTCCAGTGCCCGCAGTGGATCCGTCGTGCAGGAGACCTCCATGTAGCCGGCGTCGGTCAGCATGCGCTCCAGAAGCCTGACGTTGGCGGGCTCGTCGTCGACAATGACGATTCGAAGGTCGTCGATCGTCATGATTGGATGGCCACCGCCGCTTGCTTTGCCATCAAAGATTCAACGAGTTCCTTGAAGCGATGCACGTTGATCGGCTTGGTGAGGTACTCGTCCGCTCCGGCCTCCTTCAGTCTCCGGATCTGGCGGAGAGTCGCATCGGCACTCAGAATCACGACGCTCGTCTCACGCAAGGCCGGTTCGGCGCGCAGCTGCTTGAGGACGAGGTCGCCCCCCACATCCGGGAGATGGACGTCGAGGAGGACGAGATCGGGCTGGTGGTGCCTCGCGAGCTCCAGACCGACTTGGCCCTGCATGGCCGTGAGGAGCTTTACGCGCGGATAGCTTCGAAGAATGCGCTCCACGAGCTGCACGTTCGCCAGGTTGTCTTCGACATATAGGACGGTCATTGATCCGTCCTGGTCTGGCTCGCTCGATGAGCCCGACGGGCGCTGGCTCGCTGGCCTTTCAGTGGGGTCGGTGACGGGCAGATCCAGATAAAAGGTGGTTCCCTGCCCCTCTTTACTGACGGCGCTGAGCGTTCCGCCCATCAGCTCGACCAGTCCCTTGGAGAGAGCGAGGCCCAGCCCGGTTCCCTGGACGGTCGTCGTCTCGGCCCCCAACCGGTCAAAGGGGGTGAACAGACGATCGATCTTCTCGGGGCTGAGCCCCGCGCCGGTGTCGATTACCGCGACCCTTGCCGAGGAACCATTGCGGTCAATGGAGACCGTAACGGAGCCGGCGTGCCGGTTGTACTTGATGCCGTTGCCGACGAGATTTATGAGGATCTGTTTTAGTCTTTGCCGGTCCGCCAATACATGGAGACCGTCCAGCTCGCCTCCTTCCACCGCCATCGTGATGTTCCTTTCGGCAGCCGCCGGTCGGAGGAGGTCAAGCACTTCTGGGACGACCTCTGACACCTTGACCGGCTCGGTCGAGATCGTCATCCGTCCACTCTCAACCGTCGAGAGGTCCAGCACTTCGTCGATGAGGGTGAGCAGATGCCGGCCGCCCTTCAAGACGTGGTGAACGCTCTCTTGCTGATCCTCCGTGAGATCGTCGGTTTCGAGCAACTGAGCAAAGCCGAGGATCGAATTGAGAGGGGTCCTTAGCTCGTGGCTCATGCGCGATAGAAACTCGCTCTTGCTGCGATTCGCCCGCTCCGCCTCGTCCTTAGCCGCATCAGCAGTCTGCTGAGCATCCTGCCGCTCCTCCACCTCCTGCTCCAAAGCCCGATTCGCGTCGCCTAGCTGGCGAGCTAGCTCTTCGAGCGACGAGCTCCTGCCGCGCTCATTCTGGAACAGCCGCGCGCGGTCCACTGCGAGATCCGACAGCGTGCCGAGTGTGGTGAGCAGGCTAAGTTCCTCCCCCCCGAACAACGGCGCAGCCGGCCCCGTCCATACCGTTAGGGAGCGAGAGATCGCGATGCCGCCGGGGCGGGCACACTCTGAGTCATCAGCGGCCCGTTCAATCTCGCCGTTGTCTCCTGCGACATAGCAGGCAACGACCGCACCCTCCTCATCGAGCAACGCGGCTCGCTGCGCACCGATTACCGCCACTACATGAGGCAGCAGAGCGCCGGCGATCTCCGCAGGCGTCTGTGCTGCCATGAGCTCAGACACCGCGTGCTGGAGGTGAACTTCTTCGGGTCGGCGCCATATCCCACGCAGCCAGCCGGGGGGCGCGAACGCCACCAGGAAACCAAGGGCGCTCAGCACGCCCAGGAACTGAACAATCTCTGCGGGGGCTCCCGTGAGAATGGCGGCCCCTATGAGTGTCATGTTCAGCGTGAGGATGGCTGCCGCGAGGAATCGCATCCGCCGCCTGGCCACGCTCGGTTGTCCTCTTGCCTGCCGCCAGAGCAGCGCCACCGAAGCCACCGAGAAGAAGGTCCAGTGGCCGAGCAGGGCGATGAGAAACACTACGAAGGTCACAGGCCACTTCACCTGCGCCTCGGGAATCTCAGGAATAAGCAGCGCCCACAGGATCAGCGCGCCGGTGACGATACCGCCCGCCCTGCGGGCGCCGCTCCGGATCGGGGCGAGCGTGGTCGTGAAGCGCCACAACAGAAGCGGGAATAGAAGCAGCGCTGCGATCTCCAGCTTTTGCACCGAGGGCGGTATCTCGGGCCAGATCGCCTCACCCACAGACGACATCACTGAGACCGCTGCCAGGGCTCCGAATGCCGCACCGGCCCAGGCGGAACCCGGCTCCCGACGCGCCCTCGCAGCTAGACGTGCGGCGACTGCGACGAAGAGGGCGCCGGTCACTAAGGAGATCAACTGGCCTAGATCCATGCGCGCCTTCCTGGCGTTGGTCAGTTCGCCGTTACTTGACGCACTGACTCCACTAGAGTTTTCGGTTCGGGGAGCCAATACCTGAAGGGCCTGGATCCCTGGACCGCGGAGCCCTTGTGAAGGACGCCTATCCCAAGGGTTGCCAAGTGGGCCGAAACACTTGAAACTACAAGCTCGTAGTTACGAGAGTCGGATTTGGAGGCTAGGAAGATGTCGGCAGACCACGGAAAACCCTGTGGGTGCCGGAAACTCGATTCGCCCCCCCCTTGACCTGGGCGGATACGGCGCTCGATCCTGTCATCTTTCCCGAGCATCATTTGGGCAAGGAGCGCGGACCTGTCCGATCCGGCCTTTCCTCAACCTCAGGTTCACCCTTTATCTGCTGCCGTCATGCGCCAGCAGGTGTTTGTGGCACGCGCGCGTCGAACCCCGGTTCGGCACCACCGGCAGAGAGCCTGGTCACAGCCGTGATCGACTTTTCGGCACCCACAAGCTCAGATCTCGACCCTTCACTCACCCCCAAAACCCGCTCTGACCTGACCCTCTATGTTGTCAAGCTTCTTTGTCAAGCGGCCTCCGGCAAGCCCCTCACGTCCGCCACAAGCTGCCGAAAGACCAGATTCGATAGGTGTCGCTTGAGGCACCTCATGGCCTCTTTCTC
>DASRPA010000085.1:0-8966 GCA_035646635.1 Actinomycetota bacterium
ATCGTTCAAGGCAGACATTCGCAACAGATAAGGCTCGTGAGATCGCCGAGACCTGGGCATCGACTACATGGACGGCCCCTTCGAATCTAGAGCAGTTCCAAATGGGCCTCGACGTTGCTCGATGCCAAAGGTAAGGCGGATGCCGGCCCGGCAGGAGGTGACCCTGTGAAACACCGGTTCACTCTTGGAACACTCTTGGGTGCCACGGCGGCCATGGTCGCCTACCGGCGAGGTCTACGCCCCTGGCACGAACGTTGGGGCGCCGCGGATGAGGAGGTGGCCGCCTCCTTGCCCGGCGACGACCTGATTGTGGAACCGGCGCTCCAGATAACGCGCGCCATCACCGTCGCGGCTCGCCCAGAGCAGGTGTGGGCGTGGGTCATACAGTTGGGCGCCGACCGCGGCGGCTTCTATAGCTATGACCGGCTCGAGAACGTTTTCGGCCTCGGCATCCACAGCGCCGACGAGATCGTCACCGAGTGGGAGGAGCGCGCCGTGGGCGATCTTGTGCATGCAGACGCCAAGGGAGGCTACGGCTGGTACGTGATGGACATCCAACCGGCCCACGCGCTGGTGATGAAGATGGCCAACCCGGAGAAGGCGCGTCCGTTCCGGCGCGACGAGCCGCCGGGATATATGGAGTTCACGTGGTCCTTTGTCTTGCAGGGACGCGACGACGGCACGACACGTTTGATCGTCCGCGAACGCGTCGCGTTCGGCAACCCGATCGGTCGGCTCGTCTTCACACCCATGGGCCTGGTCAGCTTCGTAATGACCCAGAAGATGATGCGAGGCATCAAGGAGCGCGCCGAGAAGACCAACCCACGCTAGGACGGAAGTCGACGCTAGCGGATACCACGCTCGTTCGTGCCGGGAGGGCTCGAATGAGACTCTTGCCCAAACTAAATCGCCGTGTGGACTGGCCCAAAGCCCTTACGACGCCTACCGGATCAGGTGACCGGCACTCAAGGCTGTGATGGGGCCCCACGCCTGTCTGCGAGCGTCAGTCGGCCGAGGTCCTGCTCCGTCACGAGTTCCTCGATGAGCGGGAACAGAGTCCTCTCCTCCAGGCGGATATGGAATTGGAGGAGCTTGCCGGTCTCCAGTAGCGTGTCGCTTTCAACGGACCCGGATTCAACCTCCGAGCTGAGTCGCCGAACGAGGCCATGAATCCTTACGTGCTCAATGAGGATCTGGACGAGGACGTCGGGCGGCGAGTCGGCGCGCTCCAGCAGCATTGGGAAGAGTAGCTCTTCCTCCTCGCGGAAGTGCCGAAGTGTGTCTTCGGAAAAGAAGCGAAGGAAGTCGCCGGCGCGGGCGAGTCGGCCGTCCGCGTCGTCGCTGTCGGCGGAGCGTCGCAAGCGCCGCGCGTGGGCAAGCGCGTGGTGATGGTCGTGGGACAGCGGGATGAGGGCGTCGTGTCGTTTCATCACGGTCGGCTTGGTTCGTCCTGAGCAACCTTAATCGCCAGCGCGTGATCTTCTCGCACCGTCAGCGTCCCTGTCTTGTCGGTGAGGATGATGCCGGTGGTGCCGAGAGTCTCCACCGTAGGCAGCAGCCTCACGACGGCGCCGGCGCCGGACATCCGGCGCGAGCGCGAGCGCGACGGTGACGACGCTGACGAGTCCCTCCGGGACCGCGGCGACCGCGAGGGCCACCGCAGATAGGAGCGCATGCTCGAGCCCTTCGGCCGTAAGCCCAACGGAGACAAGCGTGAGGGCGAAGACGAGCAGCGCGATGGCGATCGCGGCGACACCGAGCCGTCCCGTGAGATGAGCGAGCTCGATCTGAAGGGAGTGGGAGGATGCCGCTCGCGCAGGCGCTCGGCGATCACGCCGAGCGCGGTCGCGGGTCCAGTGGCCACGACGATTCCACGGCCGGCGCTCCGAGAGACGATCGTCGCCGAGAACGTCACCGTGGGGCGGTCGGCCAGCGCCGCGTGCGCATCGGAGACAGCGCGGGCGTCCTTTGCAACTGGGAGCGATTCTCCCGTGAGGAGCGGTTCGTTGACTTCCATGAGGAGGTTTCGATCATGCGGATGTCGGCGGGCACGCGATCGCCTGCTGCCCGCAGCACGACGTCCCCCACGAGATGGTCCTCCGCGGGGGATCAGATCGGCCCGGCCCCCTGCACGACGGCCTCTTAAGCCGCGACGGCGTGGAATGTCGGAACCGCGACCTCGGTCTGGTCGGAGCGTGCGGGCGGTGGGGGCCCACTTCCCCATTTCGACCTCTGGATGTCACCGTTCTCATATCGGTCCAGGATGCCCTCAAATCCGCCATCATGCGGAGAGTCAAACGGCACCCCCGGGATCGGGCCGACTGTCACATACGCGACCCGGAGGACGGCGCGACACTGCAATCCGTGGAGCGTTTAGCGGCAGGACGCCAAGATGTGCAGGCAGCTCTTTCACGAGAGGATTAAGAGTGGGAGTCAGACCATTGAATAGAAGATCCGGAGCCAGCTCAGAAGACCACACGCCCAGGGCCGTCCAGGAGAGGCTATCTCAACCGTTGACACAAAGCCACCTCCGCGATTTCATCTACGGGGGAATTGACGGAACGGTTACAACCTTCGCCGTCGTCGCGGGAGTGGCCGGGGCCCAGCTGTCGGCTACGATCGTGATCATCCTCGGCGTTGCGAATCTGATCGCAGATGGATTCAGCATGGCAGTGAGCAATTTCCTGGCAACCCACACAATGATGCAGGAGAGAGCGCTGGCCCGTCGGCAAGAAGAGGAAGAGATTCGCAGCGTGCCTGAGGGCGAGCGCGAGGAGATAAGGCAGATCTTCTCGTCCAAGGGCTTCTCGGGTTCAGACCTGGACCGAGTCGTCGACGTGATAACCGAAGACCCCCGGGTGTGGGTGGACACGATGATGGTCGAGGAGCTCGGTTATGGTCAGGCTGGCGAGCAACTGCTTCGCGCGGCGGTGACGACGTTTGTCTCCTTCGTCGTCATCGGTTTCCTCCCGCTTTTCGCGTTCATCTACGAGGCCCTGTTCCCCGCCGCCGTTGACAGCCCGTTCTTCTGGAGCGCTCTCATGACGAGCGCGGGGTTTTTCGTAGTAGGCGCCCTCAAGAGCCGATTCGTTGCACAGCGATGGTGGCTCGCGGGAGCGGAAACGCTTGTCATGGGTGGCACCGCGGCTGTGCTCGCTTATGCGGTGGGGGCGTTCCTAAAGAGTCTGGTCGGCTGACGTAGAGCCGGGCCCCACAGAACCTCTGGTGGTGCAGGCACCTAGGTGGTTTGGCTCCCCAAGGGCTTCAGCCCCCTGAAACATGCTCGTCCTCGAAGAGCTGGGACGCCTGCGGGCGAACTTTGTGGCCCTGACCACGTCACAGAGGTGGTTGCGGCGACAAAGTTGGGGCCAGGAGGCCAGGCCGGGGGCGGGGCGCCGGGCCAACGGATCACGTGGCGAGGTCACGCCGCGCGAAAGCGAAGATCGCACCGCCTAGGAACGCCGCCGAGATAGCGACTAGAAAGACGACGTTCTCAATGCCGAGGCCGTGGCGCAGCGGTTCGGTCCCGATCGCGTGGTATATGGGCGATAGACAGCGATAGGGCTCGAGCCAGTCGGCTAATGGGGCGAGCGAATGCAGTAGGAAGGCGGCGAGGGCAGATCCTGCGGCCCTTCCCCGAGCGAGCCCTCGCTTACCCGTCAGGCACGCGATCAGGAGCGCTACGGCCCCGAACGCGGCCCCGAGCATGAGCTGGTCGGCGCCTGCTGCCAGGAGGTGACCGACGCCGACGCCGATGTCCATGTCCACCAGAAGGCCGCCGAGCCACAGCGACGCCACCAACACCAAAGCGATCACGGCGAGGCCGAAGACTAGGGCACCGCACTTCTCGAGCACTACCCGGGTGCGCGTGACCGGGTTGGCTCAGAAGGAGATCGAACGTTTTACGCTCCTCCTCTCCGGCGGTCGTGTCGGTCGCCATCCCGATAGCGAAGCCCAAGAAGATGAGCGGTGCCATGAACGAGAAGAGCTCGGTGTTGAGGTAGCCGGCCGGAGTCGTGATCTCCTGGATACCGAAAATGCAGAGCGTCCGGGTAGTTGTCGATGAGCTTCTGGAAGTCGGCGGCCTGCTCCTCGATCGTGGGCCAGAGTGAGACGCACATCGCGGTGATACCGAGCACCCCCATCGACCATCCGATCAACGCGCGCCTGCGATCGTGCAGCGTCTTCAAAAGGATGTCAGGCCGCATCTAGTTCTTGCCCCGGTAGTAGACGAGGGAGATCTCCTCTAGGTCCGCCTCGCGGCTCACGAAGTGTTCGACCTCGTGCTGGGCGATCGCCTTGATGAGGGGATCGATCGAGCCCTGAATGTTGAACCGGAACAGGTGGCCGTCGAACTCGGTCTCCTTGATACCCGGGACGCGTGTGAAGGACTCGGGAGCTACGGGCCCCGCGAAACGAACCTCGACCCGGCGCACCGCCCGCTCCTTGAGGGCTCTTACTTGCTCGACGGCCACGAGCGGCCCCTTGCGCACGATCGCGACCCTGTCGGCCACCTCCTCGACTTCGCTCAACACGTGGGACGACAGGAACACCGTGCGGCCCTCACCGGCCGCCTCCTTGAGCAGCGAGTGGACCTCGTGCTGGGCCAGTGGATCGAGCGCGGAGGTCGGCTCGTCGAGGATGAGCAGCTCGGGCCGGTTCATCAGGGCCTGCACCACGCCCACCTTCTGCTTGTTCCCCTTCGACAGCTCGCCGATGGGCGAGTCGAGTCAAGACCGAGCCGCTCGGCGAGCAGCGAGACGTAGCCCGCGTCGAACGCTCCCCTCAGTTTCCCGAAGAACGACATCAGGTCCCGCGGCGTCATGTGCTCGGATAGCGAGAACTCGCCGGGAAGGTAGCCGACGCGCCTGCGGATCTCGACCGACTGGGAACGACTGTCGCAGCCCAGCACGCGCGCCACGCCCCCGCTCGGGCGGATGAAGTCTAAGAGCAGCCGGATCGTCGTCTTGCCGGCTCCGTTGGGCCCGAGGTAGCCGAATATCGTCCCCGCCGGCACCTCGAGATCGAGGTCCACGATCCCGCGATTCCTCCCTAGTGCCGTGACCACTAATTTCTGCACGCGTAAATCCACCACCTGCTCGCCCTTCCCTGCCAGCCTGAGCTCAGTCAATGGCAGAGAGGGAGGCGACCGCGGCCGAGAAGGTGAAGGTCCGAAGGCCAACGCCCGATGAGGGTGCGCGTCTGCTGCGGATCGTGCGCCGCGGACACAAGTACAAGGCAACAACGTACCGGCGGGCGTTGGTCATCCTGGGTTCGGCAGGAGGTAACAACGTCAAGGACTTAGGGTCCGTTACTCCCGCGTACGGGAGGGCTTGGGCCTTCCCTCTATTGGGCGCTACAAGAAAGGACAAGCCGCCGTTGGAGGTAAGGTGGCGACGGCTGACGGCGTCCGAAGTCCGAAACCCCCCCGAGGACAGTTTCTGTTGTTTGATGTCGAAAATTGAGGAGGCCAGATGGTTCACACAGAGACGTTGAAGGCTCACCCTTACGTTTCCCAGACCCGGTTTCTGCTGCAGGCGGCGATGCTGATCTTCGCCTACACCGTCGTTATCGGGATCCTCAACGGGACCGATCTCGTCGACTTCGGTCACAAGACCCTCCTTACTCACGTGCATACCGGCACGCTCGGCTGGATCACGACCTCGGTGTTCGCCGCTGCGCTGTGGCTCTTCGGAGCAACGCCGGGTCTCGGATGGCGTGATTCGTTCGCTCGAACCCTGCCATACGCCACCGTTCTCGCGGTCGTGGCTTACAACATCGCGTTCCTAGCAACGACGGGAAGCGCGCGCCCGACGATGGGGGGGTTCATGCTCTTGGTGATCCTCGGATGGGTGATCTGGATCTTCGGCTCGGCGCGTTCGTCGGTGTTGAGTGTTCCGCGCCTCGGGATCCTCGCTGCAGTCACAACGCTGACTTTCGGAGGCCTCCTCGGGGTGCTTCTCGGTGTGATGATCGCGACCGGCAACGACATCCTGCCCGGAGACGCCTACGCCTCGCATCCCGCAACGATGGTTATCGGGTTCCTGATCCCGGTGGGGATGGCGTTGGCCGAGTGGAACGTGCGCCCCGAGCTCCTTGAACAGAGAGCAACCCGTTCCGGTTGGCTCCAGATCGGCCTGCCCTTCATCGGTGGGATCTGCGTGACCGCCGGATTGCTAGCGGACTCGCCTCCGCTCATCTCGTTGAGCCTTCCCTTCGAGGTCATCGGCGTCGGGATCTTCGTCAAGCGCTTGTGGCCCGGACTTCGCCGGGTCGATCGCGCGCGCGCGACGTCAGGGTTCGTCGCTTCACCAACCGTGTTGTGGTTGGTCCTGAACATCATGATGTTCATCTACCTGATCGTTCGCTTCCAGGGAGATTTGGACGACGTCAGACCCGGACTCTTCCTGGCGCTAGATCACATGATGTTCATCGGAGTGATAAGCAACTCCTTGTTCGCGCAGGTACGGGCTGCGGCACCAGACGCCAAACCCGCCGCCGTGCGGGTGTTGTTCTATGCGATGAACGTCGGGCTCGCCGGATTCGTGTTGGGGCTCCTTGCCGACACCGCGATCCTCAAGCAGATCTTCACCCCGCTCATGGGACTCGGGATCCTGCACGGGATCGCGTTGTTCACGATGGCGCTTCGGAAGCCAACAGCAACCGTCGTCCCGCCGACTCCCGCTTAGACAGCGTCTCCTACAGGTCCTGCGCATCCAGGCCGGCTTGGAGTTCCCGGCGCGCGACGAGGTTCGAGCTCGCTAGCTCGAGCAGGTTCGATCGTCGAGACCGGGACCGACAGATGTCGCTTCAAAGAGACCCTTGAGCGTCAGCAGGCAAAAGGGGTGAGGCGAAAGACCACTCAGAAGCGCGTGACCGTGAACCCATCTTGATCTGGGTTCGCGGCTCTCCGTCGCTCTCAGAGCGCCTCATTTTCCGGGGAGGCCCCGGACTGGCGGCAAAGAGTCGCAATCGCTGGACAGTGGTGCGCCCCTCCTCAGCCCGCGCGTCCTGTGGCAACCAAGAGAGCGCTCCGGAGGTCATTCGTTGGGTCTGCGGGAGGGTCGATCGAGCGCCACGCCACATGTCCGTCTGGTCGTACGAGAACCGCTCCGCCGGAATGGATGCCGTACTGGTCAAGCCACAGGTCGTGATCGATGACGTGTGATCGAACCGGGATACCGGTCGCTGCCGCGACCACTTCGGAGGCCTGTGTGAGTGCGGGTGACGTCGAGTCGGTGAGCACGGCGAAGGCGTCGCCGAAGAGACCGAGGGTCGAATGTGAGCGCGAAGGATCGAGCCAGAGATGCGGCGCTCGGTGTCCAGGGCGACCTGTTGGGGCGTAGTCGTTGACCGGGTCAGCCACCGTCGGAGGCGCCGTGCCGTCGGGAATGATGACCGAGGACTCGTAGCCATAGCCGAGCACCACGCCATTGACGGGCGCCGGGGGTCTGGCCGCCCCGAGGCTTGCCTCAGCGGTGGCGCGAGCCACCGGCTGACGTTCGGGTTCGTAGCTGTCGAGGAGTGAGGTGGAGGCCCAGCCGCGCGTGACGCCGAAAAGCTTCCATGCGAGGTTGTGGACATCGGACATCCCGCTGTTCATGCCGAGCCCGCCGATCGGGGTCGTGACGTGCGCGGCATCACCAGCCAACAGGATTCGACCGCGGCCATAGCTGTCGGCGACTAGGGCGGTCGACTCCCACGGCCTCACGCCAAGGATCTCGACCCGGACTGTCGAATCACCAATCGCAGTTCGAGCGAGCTCCGTGCAACGGTCGGTTGTGAAGGTCTCTGGGACCTCCAACGCGGGGTCGTACGTGTAAATGAGTAACCATCGGCGGTCGTTGTCAACGGCGAGCATGGCGCCACCCTCAAGTCCGCCCAGCCGGTAGAGAGCCGAACGACGGTCAGCCACCCTGTCCCCGAGTGCGGCTCCGATGAGGATGCTGACGGCAGCAGCTACGGTGCCGGGCCCAGACCGCTCGATGCCAAGATCCTCTCGAACCCCGCTGCGAGCTCCGTCGGCCGCGACTGTCAGCGCCGAGCTCGAATGCCCGATTCCTCAGCACGACCTCCATCGACTCCTGGTCGCAGAGCAGCCGTTCAGTGGGGCTCAGCGGCGACTCGCTCACTACTGCGGGCAGCCCGACTCGGGTGAAGTCCTTGGACAACAGCGTGTCGCCGGAAAAGACATACAGGCTCTCGCCGCGGGGCAACCCTGCTGTGACTATGTCGTGCTCGAGACCCCATCGGCGAAAGATCTCCATCGTGCGCACCGTGATGCCGCGCCCTCTGGGAAAGTCGAGAGTCGACGGATGCCGCTCGACGACCATGCAGCCGACCCCGAGGCTCCGCAGGCCAATCGCCATCCCAAGGCCAACAGGTCCGCCGCCGACTACCAGGACCTCGACTTCCTGCCCCGAGCGCATCGCCCGACCCTATTCGGCGGAGATGAGAACCGTGGAAGCAGTCAAGCAGTCAACTCGGACAACATACGTAGCCGAACCGTATTTGGTCCTGATTGGAGTTGACCTCATTAGGTTGACAGTTCCGAACGGGCCGCGCAGCATCCTGGGGTTCCACCAAGGAAGGTCCTCGCCAACCTGGTGCACACGTCCCCGGACCGGGTGCGCGAGGTGATCCACGCCTTCAACGAGAGAGGGCTTGATTGCCTGGACCCTAACTGGGCGGGTGGACGGCCGCGCCGGATCTCCGATGAGGACCGCGCCCTCATCGTCAAGGTCGCCAACAAGCGCCCGCGCTCAGTGGGCCAGCCATTCACCCGCTGGAGCATCCGCAAGCTCCGCCGCTACCTCGTCTCCAAGAAGAAAGGCCGCAAGTTAAAAGTCAGCGCCGAGCGGCTGCGCCAGATCCTTTCCGAGGAGGACATCACCTTCAGGAAGACCAAGACGTGGAAGGAGTCCAACGACCCTTACTACGACGCCAAGTGCGCCCGCATCGAGGAG
>DASRPA010000086.1:0-22724 GCA_035646635.1 Actinomycetota bacterium
TGACCCCGTCATCCTCCGCCTTTTGCAGGTTAACCTTGAACTAGAGGGTTATGACGTGCTACTTGCCCACCACGGTGAGGAGGCCATCGAGGTCGCCACTGCCGAGCATCCCGATCTCATAATCCTCGACATAATGATGCCGAGGCTGGACGGCTATCAGACGATGCAGAAGCTCAAGGTGGGAGAAACTACCAGCGAGATACCGGTGCTGTTCCTCTCGGCCAAGGCGCAGGCTTCGGATATCGAGAAGGGCCGCGAGCAAGGGGTCGCCGGCTATCTCACCAAACCGTTCGACCCCACCGAGCTCCTCGAGGTCATCGAGCAGCTCGTACACGCCAAGCCGTAGGCTTCGCTCTATGGTCACCGACGCCTTAGCCGGCCTGGTCGAGGCCGCCCTGAAGGCGTCCGTTGTAGATGGGGTCCTGTCGTCGGAATCCTTTCCCGAGTCCGTCTTCGAGCGGCCCAAGCGGGCAGAGCACGGAGACTGGGCGACGAACATCGCCCTGGTGGTCGCCCGAGGCGGCGCCAATCCCCGGGCCGTGGCGGCGGCGCTCGTCGAGCGGCTTCCGCCGTCGGACCTTGTCGAGAGAGTCGAAGTGGCCGGCCCCGGATTCCTCAACTTCCATCTCTCATCGAAATGGTTCTGTGACGTCGTGCAGCGAGCGGCCGATCCCGCCTCCGGCTTCGGCCGCTCGAGTGAAGGAAGCGGGCGCCACATCAATCTGGAGTACGTGTCGGCCAACCCGACCGGCCACATGAACGTCGTCAGTGGGCGTCATGCGGCGGTGGGAGATGCGCTGGCGGGTTTGTTGGAGGCGACCGGCCACAAGGTCACGCGCGAGTTTCTCATCAACGACGCGGGGCGCCAGCTCGATCTGTTCGCCCAGTCGGTGGCGGCTCGCTACTTGCAGCACTTCGGAATCGAGGCGGAGCTGCCCGAGGACGGCTACCAGGGCTACTATCTGATTGAGGTTGCCGAGCAGATCGCAGGCGAGATCGGAGATGGCCTCGTCCATTCTCCATCTGCAGAACGAGTGGAAACGCTGCGCGATCTCGCTCTTCAGCGAATGCTCGCTTCGATGAGATCATCACTCGAACGCTTTGGCTCGCGCTTCGATGTGTGGTTCTCGGAAAGAAAGATGCACGACGCGGGTGCGGTGTCCGCGGCGATCGAGAGATTGCGGGAAGACGGATACATCTATGAGAAAGATAAAGCCCAATGGTTCCGGTCGTCTCAGTTCGGCGACGACAAGGACAGAGTCGTTGTGCGCTCCAATGGTGCGACCACTTACCTGGCCGCCGACATCGCATATCTCATAGACAAGGCGGGGCGGGGTTACGATCATCTCATCTACCTGTGGGGGGCTGACCACCACGGAACCGTTCCCCGAATGATGGCGGCCGCTCAGGCCCTGGGGCTAAACAAGGAGCAGGTGGAGATTGGCCTGTTACAGAATGTCTCGCTGTTGCGAAAGGGGGTGACGGTCAAGGCCTCCAAGAGGGCGGGGGAGATCATTGCGCTGGACGAGCTGGTGGACGAGGTTGGCCGGGATGCCGCTCGCTACACGTTTCTGACGCGCTCGATGGACGCGCCGCTCGAGTTCGACATAGAGCTGGCAAAGCAGGAAGGACCCGAGAATCCCGTCTATTATGTGCAGTATGCGCATGCTCGCATCTGTTCGATCCTCAAGAAGGCGGCCGAGCAGGGCCTCGTCGTCGATGCCGAGAAGTCGGTTCTCGAGTCCCTGGGACATCCTAGCGAAGAGCAGCTAATCCGCAAGCTGTCCTCGTATGAAGAGGTGGTGCCGCAAGCGGCGCAGGGTCGAGCTCCACAGAGACTTACCCGCTATCTAGAGGAGCTGGCGTCGAGCTTCAGCGCCTTCTATCGGGATTGCAGAGTCATCTCCGAGGATCGAGCGTTGTCGCAGGCGCGACTCACTCTGTGTCTCGCCACGAAGAGAGTGATCGCGGATGGTTTGGGTCTCATCAGGGTCTCGGCGCCCGAGAGCATGTGACGTGAGATTTCATCAACTCGACGTCTTCGGCTCCGGGCCCTATTCCGGGAATCCTTTGGCGGTGTTCGCGGAGGCGAAGGGACTTGATGCTGCTCAGATGAAGATGATCGCTTCGGAGATGAATCTGTCGGAGACCACCTTCGTGACTCAGGCAAGCTCGGACTCCTACGACATGCGTATTTTCACTCCCGCAGAGGAACTGGCGTTTGCGGGCCATCCCACTATCGGGACGGCCTTCTGTCTTGCACACCTCGGACGAGTTGCCGGCGGGGACTTGACTCAGCGCACTCCGGTGGGGCAGACCAAGGTGACGCACAGACACGATAGGTGGTGGTTCGAACGCCCGGGCCGCTCTCACGATGATCTGGAGAGCTCCGACGAGGAAGCCGACAGCACTCTCGCCGACGCCCTCTCCCTCGATCTGGCCGAGATCGGACTGGAAGCTCGCGAGCTGGGTCGGTCGGGCCGCCTCAGGCCGGCGGTTGCCGACGCGGGCATCGGCCACCTCATGGTTCCCGTTCGTGACGTGGCGTCGCTGGCAAGATGCTCGGTCAGAGCCGATCTCTTGGCACCGGTGTCGAAGATCGGCGTCTACTGCTTCACGGCCGTGGGCGCGGGGCGCGTTCGAGCGCGCGGGTTTTTTCCAGGCGCCCGCATATCCGAAGACCCCGCCACAGGCTCGGCTGCGGCAGAGCTCGGAATCTATCTCGCAGCCCGCATCGGAGACATCGACTTCGAGATCTCTCAAGGGCGCGAGATCGGGCGCCCCTCGCGGCTGTCGGTGCGAGCCAAGACGTCTTCGGTGCAGGTCGGGGGCCGGTGCGACCTGGTGCTCCAGGGCGAGCTTGTGGAGCTACCTCCCTCGCGCACCGACTGATGATCACCGGCATCCTCCCGCTCACCGCACGAACCTCCCCCGAAGGACATCTACTCGTGGGCGAGGTGGATATCTGTGAGCTTGCCGACCGCGTCGGCACGCCCTTCGTGCTGTTCGACCGTGCGAGCTTCGAGGAGCGCGCCCGTGCCTATTGCTCGGCTCTTCCCCCCGAGCGCGTCCTCTACGCGGGTAAGGCCTTCCTCTCGGTTGCCCTGTGTGAGTTGCTCGACGACTTGGATCTCGGTCTCGATGTCTGCAGCGGGGGAGAACTCGCCACCGCGGTGCGAGCCGGCTTTCCGTGCGGTCGCATTCTGTTCCACGGCAACAACAAGTCGTTTGACGAACTGCTTGCTGCTCGTGACGCGGGAATCGGCCGAGTCGTGGTGGATTGCTTCGAGGAGATAGAGTTGCTGGAGCGAGTGGGGATCCATGCCAAGCTGTTGGTGCGAGTAACACCCGGCGTCGAGGCCCATGCGCACGAGTATGTGCAAACCGGCAAGGAAGACTCGAAGTTCGGCTTCTCCCTGGCGGAAGGGGCCGCGCTGGACGCGATCGGGGCGGTCGACAAAGTGCCGGGATGTGACTTCGTGGGCCTTCATGCCCACGTCGGCTCGCAGATGTTCGGGCTCGAGGCGCTGGAGGTGGCGATCGCTCGCCTTGCAAAGCTTGCGCGCAGTGCTCGAGATGCCTTCGGCGTCAGCGTTTCAGAGCTCAATGTAGGCGGAGGCCTCGGCATCGCGCACACGAGCACAGAGACACAACCAGACTTGGCACAGTCCGCTGCCCGCCTTGTCTCGGTGGCCGGTACTCATTTTGCAGCCCACGACCTGCCGCAACCGGCAGTTTTTGTCGAGCCGGGGCGTTCGCTGGTGGGTCCGTGTGCTGTGAGCGTCTATCGCGTCGGAGTCGTGAAAAGAATCCCGGGAGTTCGTACCTACGTTTCGGTCGACGGAGGGATGTCCGACAACATCCGGCCCGCGCTTTACGGCGCGCAATACGAGGCCCATGTCGCCGGTCGCATGCACGCGCCACATGACATGGCGGCCACCGTGGTGGGCAAGCACTGTGAGTCGGGCGACTTCCTGGTCCAAGATGCGCTGCTTCCGTCGGACGTCGGCCCGGGCGACCTCCTCTGCATCCCCGCCACCGGCGCCTACACCTACTCGATGGCGTCCAACTACAATCGCGTCCCGCGGCCCCCGGTCGTCATGGTGTCCGCCGGGCAAGCCACGACCATCGTCGCGCGCGAGACGACCGAGGACCTTCTTCGCCTCGACCGCCGCCTCGACGGCAGCGCTCTGGCGGCAACCCCGACGGCCGGCGACTTTTCCGCGTAAGGAGCGCTGAGCGCTGCTGAGGTGGAGAAGATTGGCCTGAGGGACTCGTGGACCTATTCGAGTCGCCTCACCGATCGACGGAGGTGGCACAATCGCCCCGTGACAACATCCATCCGCGTCGGATTGCTCGGATGCGGGATCGTGGGAGCGGCCACGGCCCGCCTCCTGCTCGAGCACGCCGATGAGCTTGCCCGGCGCGCCGGGTCTCCAATCGAGCTGGCGCGCGTCGCGGTCCGCGACGTGACCAAACCTCGTGCCGTTACCCTTCCCGCCGGCACGCTTACAACCGAGGCTCATGCGCTCGTGACCGATCCCGCCATAGACATCGTCGTCGAGGTCATGGGTGGTATCGAGCCCGCACGCGGCCTCCTTGTAGAGGCGGCGCATAACAAAAAGCACATCGTGACGGCAAACAAGGAGCTGCTGGCGTCGCTGGGCCAGGAGGTGTTGGGCGCCGCCGAGGCCGCAGGCGTCGATCTCCTATTCGAGGCCTCGGTTGCCGGTGGGATACCCATCATCCGCCCCCTGAAGGAATCACTTGCCGGCGACAGGGTGAAGCGTGTCCTGGGGATCGTCAACGGGACCACCAACTACATCCTGACCAGGATGTCGGAAACCGGAGAGTCCTTCGCCGAGGCTCTGGGCAAGGCCGGAGGCCTCGGCTACACGGAGCTTGATCCAAGCGCGGACGTCGAGGGCCACGATGCCGCCTCGAAACTCGCCATTCTTGCCTCAATCGCGTTCAACGCCCGCGTCGTCGCGGGAGACGTACAGCGAGAAGGAATCACGCAAGTCTCAGTAGCCGACGTGCAAGCGGCTCATGACCTTGGTTATGAGATAAAGCTGCTTGCAGTAGCGGAGCAGGAAGAGGGTCGCGTCAGCGCGCGCGTGCATCCCGCAATGGTCCCAAAGACCCATCCGCTGGCTTCTGTGAGAGATGTTTTTAACGCCGTATTCATCGAGGCCGAGCATGCGGGAGAGCTCATGTTCCTGGGGCGCGGCGCAGGCGGGGATCCGACGGCGTCGGCGGTCGTCGGCGACATCGTGGAGATCGCCAGAAACATGCTCACCGGTGCGCGCAGCGTAGGCTGCACCTGCTACCACTCGGACGCGAGCATCCGTCCACCTGGTGAAGTTCGAGTGCGTTATTACGTGGTCTTGTCGGTGTTGGACCAACCGGGGGTGCTGGCCGCAGTTGCGGGCGTCTTCGCCAAACACAGCATCTCCATAGCGAGCGTGCGCCAAGAGGGCTTCGGGGACGAAGCCACGCTCCTCTTGATTACTCACTCCGGGAGCGAGGGCCGGCATGCCGAGATCTTCTCTGAGTTGGAGTCACTTCCAACGGTCAAAGCGGTGACCTCCAGGATGCGAGTGATCGGTACGACCGAAGGATGAGCCTGAACTCGGGTGCCCTTGCGATCGCCGGCCGCAGAGGCGTGATCCGCCGTTATTTCGAGCATCTTCCCGTTACCGAGAAGACTCCCATCGTCACTTTGGATGAGGGAGACACCCCGCTAATTTTCTCAGAGCGGCTCTCTCAGGAGGTGGGGGCCCGGGTATGGCTAAAGCACGAGGGTCTGAACCCCACGGGCTCGTTCAAGGACCGGGGCATGACGCTGGCGATTTCGAAGGCTCTCGAAGAAGGCTCCAAGGCCGTCGTCTGCGCATCCACCGGCAATACGAGCGCCTCGGCCGCAGCCTATGCCGCGCGCGCCGGGCTTATCTGCGCGGTGCTTATCCCCGAAGGCAACGTCGCTTTGGGGAAGCTGGCACAAGCGCTGGCACACGGCGCGCGCGTGATCGAGATCGAAGGCAACTTCGACCACGCGCTCACGCTCACTAAGGAGATGGCGCAGTCCCGTCCCGTGACCCTCGTCAACTCCATAAACAGCTTTCGTGTGGAGGGTCAGAAGACGGCCGCCTACGAGGTAGTCGAAGCACTCGGCTCGGCCCCCGATCTCCATGTAATGCCGGTGGGCAACGCCGGGAACATCACGGCCTACTGGCGCGGCTACCAGGAGGCTGCAGCCAAGGGTTGGTGCGATTCTCTGCCGCGCATGTACGGATTCCAGGCCGAAGGCGCCAATCCAATAGTCCGGGGCCATCGCGTCGAAGACCCTCGTACGGTGGCGACCGCGATCCGCATCGGAAATCCGGCGTCCTGGAGTGGGGCCGTGGACGCAGCGAGCTCTTCGAAGGGTCAGATTAGATCCGTGCGCGACAAGGAGATCCTCGAGGCCTATCGCTCGCTGGCGGCGGAAGGCATCTACGTCGAGCTCGCTTCTGCGGCCTCGGTGGCAGGTCTTCGGCAGCTCGCATCCGAGGGCCTGGTGGCTCCCGACTGCCGCGTCGTGTGCGTACTCACCGGCCACGGACTCAAGGATCCCGAATGGGCCCTCGCCGGTGCTCCGCGGCCTCGCCGAGTTCCGGCTGCGATCGAGCCTATCCTCGAGCACCTCGAGCTGACTTGAAACGCACAAGTTGTGCCACCGGATACCGTTTCTTTACCGACGGGCACAGATTGCGATCCACTGCCCGGCCCGGCCCCCCCGAACCACATGAGAGATTGATCGAGCCATGACAGAACAGCAGGTTCAGCAGCCTCAGGCCCACCAGCCGCGGTACGGGCCCCCGGCAGAGACAAACGGGCTTGCCGTCGCTTCCCTGGTATGCGGCATCCTCGGTGTGGTCTTTCCCTTTATACCGCTTATCCCTTCCATCCTCGCCGTCATCTTTGCCGGGCGCGGCAAGCGACAGATTGATAGCTCCGGCGGCCTGCAGACGGGTCGAGGCCTAGCAGTTGCGGGTCAAGTCCTCGGTTGGGTCGGAATTGCCCTAGTCCTGGTCGCCATCTTGGGCTTGGTCGCCCTGGTTGCCGTGTCCACGGGCGGGAGCGTCGAGGTCGGCCCCGTGCGGGACCTCCGATAGTAAATGCCTGCGACCGTCAGCGTGCGTGTTCCGGCCACCGTGGCCAATCTGGGCCCCGGCTTCGACGCCTTCGGCGTCGCCCTCGACATGCACCTCGAGATCGACCTCGAAACGAGGCGCGACACGATCGACATCGGGATCGAGGGCGAGGGGGCCGACCAACTTCCAACCGACGAGACCAACCTCGTGATCCGTTCGATGAACGAGTTCTTCGACCGGGTTGCCCGCCGTCCGGCAGGCTACGCGCTGCGCGTCCGAAACCCGATACCGCTGGCGGCGGGTCTGGGCTCCTCGGCAGCCGCCGTCGTCGGGGGTCTCGCGGCGGCGCGGGCGCTGACGGGTCGCAACATCCCCCAGGCGGACATGATCCAGCTTGCCACCGAGATCGAAGGTCATCCCGACAACGTGCTTGCCGCCCTGGTGGGCGGCCTGGTGGTGTGCTATCGGAGCGCCACCGGCGTCCTCAGCCACTACAGAACCGAGGTGAGCCGTCGCCTGATCCCGGTTCTCGCTGTGCCCCGCGACGGTTTTCCCACGGGAGAATCCCGCCGCGTGCTGCCCGACCAGGTGCGCTTTTCCGACGCCCAGCACACCGCGGCGAGGGCCGGCCTGCTCATGGGCGCGCTGATGACCGGAGGGGGGACGGAAGTGTTGGCGGAGGCGATGAGCGACCGGCTCCACGAGCCTCACCGCCTCGCCCTCATGCCGGAAACCGCAGCGGTGCATCAGGAACTGCGCGCCGCCGGTCTCGCCGTGGCCCTGGCGGGGGCAGGGCCTTCTCTGCTGCTGGTAGTCCCGCGGGTGGAAGTCACCATGCGGAGCGAGCAGATCAGGAGGGTCTGCCGCGCTCGCAACGCGGGTTGGAGAGTATTCGTGAGCGACTGGGAGCCCAAAGGCGCCCAGACCTCTCCCTGAGGCCACCGTGGTCTGAGAGCGCAATGGTGGCTAATGTGCGACAGTCGCACGTGAACTACCCAAATCGGTGGCTAGAGTGCGACAGTCGCACGACAACCACCGAGGAACCGTTCGTTGGGGAGCATGTTCAGGCCGGGCGGGGCGTGTCCTCCCGGCGCATCTCCGTGGTCTCGGTGCGGCCGTCGCCACCCGCGGAGGTTCGGTCGTCCCCGGCCGAGGAGGTCTCGGCGATCCGCTCCTCTTCCTCTGCTATGACACGCCGCTCGAGCTTGGTGTGCCACCGTGACCCCAACCCGCCGCCGAGGGCTCCGCCGACAACCATGGCCGCGAGAATGGCAATCCCGAACCCTGCGGAAAGGTCGTAAAGGGCAGAGTCCTGCGTGGGGAGCTGAGCAGGTCTAAAGGGAAGGTTGAGGTTTGCACTGGAACCGAGGGCCCCGACGATCGCAGCGATGATCGCGCCGATGATCAAGACGACAAGGGGAACCAGGATTCCGTTGACGACGCCGGCCCCCCTCCCCATGCGGCCGGCTGTGTAGCCGCCCCACATGCTCGAGAGGAACCAGGCGGCGACCAGGCCGACACCTATTCCTACACCGACCTCCTGCGTAGACCCGAGCTCGGTCGGATTGACGTCGGAAGTGGCAAAGATGCCTCCCACCAGGGCGGTGAGCAGAAACAACGCGCCGAAGGTGACTACTACTCCCGTCAGGATTCCACCTAGAGTGATGCCCCCCCGAGCCGTGGCCACCGGCCGGCGCCCGCTGACCTGTCTGTTAGATTCCGTACGGGTCTCGGTGGACGGATCATCGTTCTGCTCACGTTTCTTGCCGAGCATGTCGAGTACCCCTTTCGTCCTAGAGGCGGTCATTCTTAGAGGCGGCTGCGAGCCACAGCTGTTGCTGAGAGTTTCCCCCCTATAAGCCTTTTCCTAACCTTTCCAGTTCTCAGGGAGGCACCGATCCGTTACTTGGCCGTGATCGACGGCGAGCACTATCCACCAGTGACCGAGGCCGCTTTGCGCGAGCTCGAGCAGCGGGGCCACGAGATCCTTGCTGCGGTCTTGGTCGGGGGCAAGGAGAAGCTCGCAGCCGAAGGCCTCGATGCGCTCGGGTCGATCCCGGTCAAGAGCGGAGGCGACCCCCGCGATGTGCTGAACCGCGCCCTCTTGGAGCACGACGTCGAGGCCGTGATTGACCTCTCCGACGAACCTGTGCTCGACTACCGCCGGCGCCACGAGCTGGCTGCGCTCACCCTCTACCGGGGCGTGGCCTACGAGGGCGCCGACTTCCTCTTCCGCCCCCCGCCCCGGCCCCGCATCGCCGCCAAGCCGTCGCTGGCGATCGTGGGCACAGGAAAGCGGACGGGCAAGACGGCCGTAT
Organism: Actinomycetota bacterium; assembly: GCA_035646635.1. Lineage (GTDB taxonomy): Bacteria > Actinomycetota > CADDZG01 > CADDZG01 > WHSQ01 > JACDAL01. Next base: position 9,455 of record DASRPA010000086.1, read on the forward strand.
CGGGCTTCGCGGCTCGCGCCCTGCACCAGGCGGGACGGAGCCCGGTGATCGTCGCCATGGGCCGCGGCGGTCCCCCCGAGCCGGTCGTTCTGCGCGGCGACGAGGTTTCGCTCACCCCTCAGGATCTCATGGAGCTGGCGGACTCCGGAGCACACGCGGCCTCGGACTACGTCGAGGATGCCCTGCTTGGAAGGGTGCCCACGGTCGGTTGCCGGCGCTGCGGCGGTGGGCTTGCCGGCGGCGTGGAGATCTCCAATGTTCCCGAGGGGGTGCGAAAGGCCAACGACCTGCCCGGCGACCTGTTGCTGCTCGAGGGTTCCGGGTCGGCGGTGCCGCCCGTCCACGCCGACGTCACCACCCTGGTGGTGCCGGCCTCGATTCCGCAGGAATACGTGCGCGGCTATTTCGGCCCCTACCGCCTGTTGCTTGCGGACTTCGTATTCGTTACAATGGTCGAACATCCTTTCGCATCGCCCACTCGGGTCGAAGAACTCACTTCCGCATTGCGCAGCGCTTTTCGACCTGAGAGCAACTCGAATCACAAGCGGGACCGGAAGGGTGAACTCCAGGTAGTTCGCACCGTTTTCCGCCCGACGCCGACGCGCGCCGTGGCGGGGGCAGATGCATACGTCGCCACCACGGCCCCCGAAGTTGTGGCTCCGGCCTTGAGGCGGCACCTGGAGGAGAGGCACCAGTGCAAGGTCGTGGGAATCAGCCACGCTCTCAGCGACCGGGGGAGGTTGGCGGCGGACCTCAACGAGGCGAGCGGACGCATGCAGGTCCTTCTGTGCGAAATCAAGGCGGCAGGCATCGATGTGGCGACCCGGTGGGCCCTCTCCGAGGGGGTGGAGGTCGTGTACATGGACAACGTGCCTGAGGGAGTAGACGGCGACGATCCCACCGAGCAGATTTTGGCGGCGGCCGCGCTGGCGGACGAGAGGTACAAGGAAGGAAAATGACCGAGAAGCGCAGGAAGCGAATCCTGATCGCTGAGCGTGACCACGGGCTTCCCTACTCCAAAGGGTTGACGGCGTCCTCCCTGATGGTTACGGGTCTGGGGCCGGTCAAGTCGTACGCGGTGGCCAACGAGGTTGAGCAAAGGCTCGTCGCACTCAACCAGGAGACCGTCTCGGAGGAGCAATTAGCCGAGCTAACTCTGGAGGTGCTGCGCAGCGAGGCAGGAGAGCACTACGCGCAGGCCTTCGTCAAGTGGCAGTCGGTGTCCGAGCTCGACATGCCGCTGATCCTGTTGCTCGGCGGCGCCACCGGCGTGGGCAAATCGACCATCGCCACCCAGCTGGCGACGAGGCTTGGCATCACGAGAGTGATCTCGACAGACGCGGTCAGAGAGATCTTGCGCAGCGCCCTGACTTCCAACATGTTCCCGTGGTTGTATGCCTCGTCCTTCGAGGCGGACAAGGCCGTGCGTCAGCCGATACCCCACTCGGGAGACCGGCTCATTATCGGATTCAGGGAGCAGGCTCAATCGGTCGCCGTCGGCGCCCAAGCATTGATTGATCGCGCGATTCGCGAGGGCACCGATCTCATCCTCGAAGGCGCTCACTTGGTGCCGGGCTTCCTCGAAGGCGCCACGAGCGACGAGGCTCTAATAGTCCCGCTGTTGATCATGGTTGAGGATGAGGAGCTGCATCGCAGTCACTTCTACTGGCGCACACGCGATGCGCAGCGCCGGCCCAGTGACCGGTATTTGAACAACTTCAAGAAGATCAGGCGACTGCAGCAGTACATGATCTCTTCCGCTCTCGCCAGAGGTGTTCCTGCGATCTCTCATGTGGATCTCGATGTAAGCCTTTCGGCGATTATCGATCACGTCATCGAGCGGGCGATGGAAAAGGTTGAATCGGGCACTCATGTGGCAGACGAGGGCGTGCTGGAGCGAGCAGTTGAAGCGATCGGTCAGTCTAAAGGGGAAGGGAGCACCAAACGTGAAACTATCTCTTGATACCGCAGACCTGGAAGAAATCCGGGAAGCTGCGCGTTGGGGAGTCTTGAGGGGTGTAACTACGAACCCGACTCACATCGCGACCGCGCAAAGCGACTTTCTTCCCCTCGTTAAGGAGATATGCGCCTTGGTCGAAGGCGATGTCTCGGTTGAGACGACGACCAACGACAGCGATCTACTAGTCGCTCAGGGCCGGGAGATCGCTCAAATCGCCGACAACGCTGTGGTCAAGATCGCCATGACGGCGAATGGGCTCGCCGCCGTGAGAAGGCTTTCGGACGAGGGCATCAAAGTCAACGTCACTTTGACCTTTACTCCCGCCCAGGGTATCCTTGCGGCAGAGGCGGGCGCATACATCGTTTCCCCGTTCCTCGGGCGGCTCGACGATATCGCCACCGACAGCATGAAGGTCTTGGCCGATATTTGCGAGATCTATGCGATCCAGGGATACGATACGCAGGTACTCGCAGCGAGCCTGCGGCACCCGATGCATGTTGTCGAGGCGGCTCGACTAGGAGCCGACATAGCGACGATGCCCTTCAAGGTCTTCGAATCGCTGGTGAAGCATCCACTTACCGATGCAGGTTTCAAGAGATTCTCAGATGATTGGGAGAACGCCCGGCCGCATCTCGGCGAGCTTCTCCCCTCGATGCAGGAGGCATAGGACAAGTGTCCGAAATGAGCGACCGCTCGGTTCTCGAATCCAAAGGAGTCACCGAGCTGCGCGCCATCGCAAAGTCGATGGATATCAGAGTGGCCGGCTTGAAGAAAGCCGAGCTCATTAACGTGATCGCCAACGGTTCCAACGGATCCAACGGTTCACGCCCCGTCACATCGTCCCCGGCACCGACGGCGCGGGCGACGACTCGGGAGCAACCGCGGGCCGAGGCCGCGACTCAGGAGCAGCCTTCGCAGCCGACGGCTACCGAGCCGCATTCCCCGAGCACACCGAGCCAGGAGCGGCTGCGGGAGACTGCGCCGCCTCTCGAGGTCGTCTCCGGGGAGGCTCCGGCGCAGGGCTCCGGAGGACCCGCCACAGAAAGCGCAGGCTCAGAAAGCGCAGGCTCGGACGGAGCGGCAAGCGGCGGCAACAACGACGGAGCGGCAAGCGGCGACGACTCCTCGCAATCACAGACGGCGGCGGTTGTCGACGAAGGTGCTCACGACGAAAGACGCACAGACCAACAGCAGCAGCGCCGCCGGCCTCAGGGGCGCGATCAGCGCTCCCGGCCCCGAGAGAAGGTCGATCAGCGCGAGGGCAAAGGTCGAAGGCGGAGGAGGGGTCGCAACAGCGGCGCTCCTCAGTACATGCGGGACGAGAGCTGGGAAGACCTCGAGAGTGAAGATGATGCCGATGCCGAGATCCGGACCGGCATCCTCGACCTTCTCCCGGAGGGCTACGGCTTCCTGAGAACCAGCGGCTTTTTGGCCGGGGACAAGGATGTGTACGTTTCGGCATCGCAGGTCCGGAGGTTCCAGCTGCGAAAGGGTGACGAGGTCACCGGCTCCGTTCGGTCCCCGAAGGATACAGAGAAGTATCAGGCCTTGTTGCGCATCAAGGGCGTTAACGGCGGCGAGGTTCAAAGCCTGCAGGGACGGCCCCGCTTCGCCGATCTAACACCTCTGTACCCGGAGCGGCGGATGGTCCTCGAGCTGGACGACAAGCCTCGCCAGATCACGGCTCGCATCATCGATCTGGTTGCTCCGATCGGCAAGGGGCAGCGAGGCATGATCGTCAGTCCTCCCAAGGCCGGGAAGACGACAATCATGAAGGAGATCGCCAACGCCGTCAGAATCAACAATCCCGAAGTCCACTTGATCATCCTGCTGGTCGACGAGCGTCCCGAAGAGGTCACCGACATGCAGCGTTCGGTGTCGGGAGCGGAGGTCGTGTACTCGACCTTCGACCGGCCCTCCGACGATCACATCCAGGTCACCGAGCTGACGCTCGAGCGCGCCAAGCGGCTGGTCGAGATGGGCAAGGACGTCATGATCCTGCTCGACGGAATCACTCGGCTGTCGCGCTCCTACAACCTCGCAACGCCCGCCTCGGGCCGAATCTTGTCCGGAGGCGTCGACTCGACTGCTCTGTATCCGCCCAAACGCTTCTTCGGGGCCGCTCGCAACATCGAGTTCGGTGGCTCGTTGACGATACTCGCCACCGCGCTCGTCGAAACCGGGTCGCGGATGGATGAGGTCATCTTCGAGGAGTTCAAGGGCACGGGTAACTGGGAACTGAAGCTCGATCGCAAGATGTCGGAGAAGCGCATCTTTCCCGCCATCGACATTCAGGCTTCAGGCACCCGCAAGGAGGAGCTGCTGCTGAGGCCGGAGGAGCTGCAGCTGGTGTGGCGTCTGCGCCGCGTGCTGCATGCCCTGGAGGTCAGCGGCGGGCTCGAGCTGCTCATCGACAAGATGAAGGCGACCCGCGGCAACGTCGAGTTCCTGCGTGAGATCTCCAAGGTGCCGGTCAAAGGGGAATAGTTGCTCTTCGGACTTGGTTTGCCTGAGTGGCTGACCATCGTCGGTCTGCTGGGCGGGCTGTGGCTGACCTTTCGTATCATGGCCCGAGCTTCGCTCGCCTATGAGAAAGCTCGGCAGGCGCGCGAGTCCGAGACGGGCCAGGGCTCCGGACCTCTTGAATCCCAATCTCCCGTACCGCAACGAAAGGACGAGAAGTGAAGCAAGGAATCCATCCCGATTACATCGAAACAAACGTGACTTGCTCGTGCGGCAACAAGTTCGTGACCCGCTCGGTCAAGTCCGAGCTTCACGTCGAGCTGTGCAATCAGTGTCATCCGTTCTACACGGGCAAGCAGAAGCTTGTCGACACCGGAGGCCGCGTCGAGCGCTTCCAGCGGAAATACGCACGCAAGCCAAACCAAGCGCCGGCTAAGCCATAAGTGACCGAGCCGGCCGAGCCGGCCAGGCCCTCCATCGGCGGGCAGGCGGTGCTCGAGGGAGTCATGATGCGGGGGCCACGCTCGTGGTCGGTGGCGTGTCGCCGATCCGACGACTCGATTGCAGTAGAGCGCTTTCCCCTGCCGCGCCTCTCCGAGCGCCACCCTATTCTGAAGCGTCCGCTGTTGCGCGGGTGTCTGGTCCTGGGGGAATCGCTGGCTATCGGGATCAAAGCGCTGATGATCTCGGCCAATCATTCGCTCGAAGAAGAGGAACAGCTGTCGGACCGGCAGCTCGGGTACACGTTGGCGCTGTCCATGACGCTGTTTTCGGCCGTGTTCATCATCCTGCCGGTGCTCGGCACGAAGCTGATCGAGAACATGTTCTCCGGCTTGTCGGAGGATCAGCCGCTCCTGTTCAACATCATCGAGGGGGCCATCCGACTCAGCATGTTCGTCGGCTATCTCTTGTTCATCGGGCGATTTCAGGATGTCCGCCGGGTGTTCCAATATCACGGAGCCGAGCACAAGACGATCTACGCCTATGAGAACGGCGACGAGCTTATTCCTTCGGAGATCAACCGCAAGTACTCGACGCTGCACGTGCGGTGCGGCACCAATTTCTTGTTCATCGTCCTGTTTATGACGATCGTGGCGCATTTCGTCATCGATGTAGTCATCGACGGCCCGCTTATCCCCCGGCTCCTTATCCGCCTCGCTGCAATCCCTTTGCTCGCCGGACTTTCCTATGAAGCGATAAAGCTTGCATCCAAGAAAGAGGACAGCGTGGCTTTCAAGCTGTCCATGCTTCCCGGACTGGCGCTGCAGAAGATCACGACCAAACCCCCCACCCTCGATCAGATTGAAGTCGCCATCGCGGCGATGAAAGCTGTGGCTGAAGACGCGGCGGACGAAGCCCCCGGTTCCGAAACGCCGGTTTCCTGACGAGCGGCGAAATTTCGATGCGACTGCCTGAGAAGCGCCTCAACGAGATGGAGTCGCGCTTCGAGGAGATCGAGGCCAGACTCGCCGATCCACAAGTAGCCGGGCGGCCCGACGAGCTCAGAGAGCTCGGCAAGGAGCACGCAGAGCTGCGCGAGATCGTCGAGATGTGGCGTGAGCGGCGCACTGTTGTCGCTGACCTTTCGGAAGCCACTGCAATGCTCACCGAAGCGCGCGGCGACGAGCGCGATTACGTGCAGGAGGAAATCGCCTCGCTCAAGTCGCGCCTCGAAGATCTCGATGCGCGGCTGTCAAAGGAGATGACGCCCAAGGACCCCAACGACGACCGCGACGTCATCATGGAGATTCGGGCGGGAGCGGGTGGAGACGAGGCGGGCTTGTTCGCTGGTGAGCTCTTTCGCATGTACGGCCGTTACGCCGAAAACCGGCGATGGAAGACCGAGGAGCTGTCTTCGAACCCCACCGGCGTCGGCGGTTACAAGGACGTGTCGCTCGCAGTCAAGGGAAAAGGCGCCTACTCACGGCTCAAGTTCGAAGCGGGCGTCCATCGCGTGCAGCGAGTTCCGGTCACCGAATCCAGCGGGCGCATTCACACCTCGGCCGTCGCGGTCAACGTGCTGCCGGAGGCCGAAGAAGTCGACGTCGAGATAGATCCCAATGATCTCAAGATCGATGTCTACCGGTCGAGCGGTCCCGGCGGGCAGTCGGTCAACACAACCGATTCCGCTGTGCGCATTCGCCATCTGCCGACCGGCATCGAAGTCGCTTGCCAGGACGAGAAGTCTCAGCTGCAGAACCGCGTGAAGGCCCTGCGCATCTTGCGTGCCCGGCTGCTGCAGGCTAAGCAAGAGGAGCAGGCACGCGAGCTGGCCGCCGAGCGCCGCTCTCAAGTGAGGACCGCCGACCGGTCCGAGCGAGTTCGTACTTACAACTTCCACGAGAATCGGGTCTCCGATCACCGGATCGGCTACACCGTCCACCGTCTCTCTCAGATTCTCGAAGGTGATCTCGACGACCTGATCGACGCCCTCACCGCCGGCTTGCGGGGGCCCGAGTAAGCCGGGGCCCTACGCTCTCACTTGCGCTGTTGCAGCAGGCGTCGGCAATGTTGCGCGAGGCGAACATCGCCGTCCCGGAACGGGAGGCGTTGTGGCTGATCGAGGCCGTTACCGGAGCATCTGCGGCGACCGTCAACGCGGGCGTCGGCGTCACGGAGGAGGACTGCAGGAACGTGTTGAGACTTGCTCGCAGACGGGTGGCGGGGGAGCCCCTCCAATACCTCACCGGCGTCTCGGGCTTCAGAGCCTTGGAGCTTCGCGTCGGTCCCGGCGCCTTCATCCCCCGTCCTGAGACGGAGCTTCTCGTCGAGCGCGCGCTGGCGCGGCTCCCGTTAGGTGGCGTGATCGTAGACGTGGGAACCGGGTCGGGCGCGATTGCGCTGGCGGCGGCCCAGGAACGGGCGGACGCTTGCGTCTATGCGACCGAGGCATCGCCCGGTGCACTTCGGTGGGCCCGCCTGAATCGCCAACGTCTGGGCCTGGCCGTCGAGCTAGTGAGTGGCGATCTCCTGGACGGGCTCTCACAAGATCTGCAGGGCGGGGTCGATGTTGTCGTTTCGAATCCGCCCTATGTGTCCGTGGGAGATACCTCCTACTTGCCTTCCGATGTGCGTGACCACGAACCGCACGAAGCATTGTTTGCCGGGCCCGACGGACTCGAGGTAATCGAGCGCCTCGCGGCAGAGGCTCGAGAGTGGCTGACGCCCGGAGGCTGGCTCGTGCTGGAGATCGGAGCCACGCAGGGCCCGGCGGTGACGAACGAGCTCAAGAGCCGGGGCTATGTCGAAGTCTCGGTTTACCCGGATCTCGCCGGCCGATCGCGCATGGCCGAGGGCCGGCAAGGATGACCGCCTTGCAATCTGCCCTGGAGGAGCTGAGGGCCGGCCGCGCCGCGGTGATCCCGACCGACACGGTCTACGGGCTGGCCGCCGCCTGCGGCGCGGCCCCCGCTCTATTCGCGCTAAAGGGGCGCCCGCAGACCAAGGCTCTGCCCGTGCTCGCCTCCTCCATATCGGACCTCGAGCGAGTGGCGACTTTCTCTGAGGCCGCCCTGCGGATCGCGGAACGGCTGTGGCCCGGCCCCCTCACGTTGGTACTCGAGCGTGAGCCCTCCTTCGATGCTGATCTGGGCGGCGATGGGGCCACGATCGCGGTCCGGGTTCCTGCTCACGAGATTGCGCTCGAGCTTCTCGCGCGCTCAGGCCCGGTGGCCGTCACCAGCGCCAACCGCACGGGCAACCCCCCGGCAACGACCGTGGCCGACGCGCAAGCCACGTTCGGGGACGAGGTCCGCGCCTTTGTGGACGGAGGCCGATGCGACGGTGCTCCCTCGAGCGTGGTCTCTGTGATGGACGAGTTGCGTCTGCTGCGGGCCGGGGCCGTGACTTTGGCCGAGGTCCGTCAGGCGCTGGGATAGAGCGCGCTGTACTTGGCCCGCAGGTAGTCGAGCAACGGCTCCGGAGTGATAGGGCCTCCGCTTATTCGCTCGATGAGGTCCTTGGCGTCGTGCCGGTATCCGCGGCCGTGCACGTTCTCTCTCAGCCATTCCAGGAGGCGGTCCGTCACTCCCGATCTCAGCTCGGCTTCGAGTCCCGGGAGTTGTGCGGTGGCTTGTGCAAACAGCACCGCCGAATAGATCGTCCCCAGCGTGTACGTGGGGAAGTAGCCGAACGAACCGATAGACCAGTGCATGTCCTGGAGGACGCCGTCGGCGACCGAGTCGGGGCTGAGCCCGAGATGCTCCGACATCTTGTCGTCCCAGGCCGCGGGCAGGTCTGCAACTGAAAGCTCGTCTCTGAACAGCGCCAGCTCGAGCTCGAAGCGAAAACCCACGTGAAGGTTGTAGGTGAGCTCGTCGGCGGTCACCCGGATCAGAGTCCGCTGAGGGTGATTGACCCCTCGATAGAACTCATCGGGGCTCACCATGCCGATCTCTTCCGGAAAGCGCTCCTTGAGCTGCGGGAGCAGGAAGTCGGTGAAGGGACGGCTGCGCGCTACCTGGTTCTCCCACAGGCGTGACTGGGACTCGTGCATGCCCAGGGAGGGCGGGCCACCGATCGGAAGGTCGGCCCACTCTGCGGGCAGTCCCTGCTCGTAAAGAGCATGGCCCGTCTCGTGCACCGCTGCGTACACCGACATCATGAGGTTGTGCGGATCGGGCCGCGTCGTCTGGCGCACGTCGCCCGGGCCGATGTGGATCGTGAACGGATGCGGGGAGACGTCGAGGCGGCCCTGGGTGACGTCGAAGTTGAGCTGGGAGACGAGCCAGTGGCAGAACGCCATCTGCCTGTCGGGGTCGTAGCGGTCGCCGAGCCAGTCGGGGGGGTCTGAGACGTTGGCCAGCACATCGGCGACCAGGGGCTTCAGACCCCGCAGCAGACCCTGGAACATCGCCTCGACCTCGGCCGTTGTCATTCCCGGCTCGTACTGGTCCAAGAGTGCGTCGTAGGGCTCGTCGGCGTAACCGAGTGCCTCGGCCTCCTGCTTCTTGAGCTCGACGAGTCGGGCCATATGGGGCTCGAGGAGAGAGAAGTCGGCGGCCGGCCGAGCCTCGGTCCAGGCTTGGTAGGCGCGCCCGGAGACCTCGGCCAGCTCTCTGACCAGCTCCTGGGGAACCCGGACCGCCTTGTCGTAGTCGCGCCGCAGCAAGCGCAGGTTCGCCTCCTGCTCCTCCGACAGAGACTCTTCGGAGAGCCCGTCGATGAGCGCCCCCATCTCGGGGTCGACGAAGCGGGCGTGGGCGGTCGCCTGGAGGGTGGCTTGGGCCCGTGCGCGAGCGGCCCCGCCCGCAGGCGGCATCATCGTTGCCTGGTCCCAGTGCAGCAGCTTGATGGCGCTCGCGAGGTCCGAGAGCTCGCGCAGTCGCTCGACTATCTGATCCCAGGTCGCACTCATGTGTAGAAAGGTACCTCTGCGGACGTTCCTGCTCGTGGCACAGTCGGCTGTGGCAGAGTCTCCGCATGAGGATCCTCGTGGTGTGCGCGGGCAACATCTGCCGGTCGCCTCTGGCCGAGGAGCTCTTGCGCCGGGCACTCAGCGCCCGAGGAGTGGAGGCCGAAGTCACCTCGGCAGGACTCTGGGCCGAACCCGGACTTCCTGCCAGCGAAGGCTTGGAGGCCCCGGCGAGACTCCGGGGCGTCGACTTGAGCCGGCATCGCGCCCGGCAGCTCGAAGCTTCCCATCTGAGCGACGCCGACCTGGTGTTGGTGATGACGGCTGCTCAGCTGGACGATATTGCCGGGCTAGCACCGCAAGGCTCTGCCACAGTCACAGTCCTGTTGTTGGGCGAGGCGGACATCGATGACCCCTACATGGGCAATGCCGCCACCTACGAGGCCTGTGCGGCCGAGATCGAGGCGGGGGTCGAGGTCTTCGCGGACCGCGTCGCTTCCGGGCGGGTCTGAATGCGGATCGCGGTGGGCTCGGACCACGCCGGCTTCGAGCTGAAGAGCCGGGTGATCGAGCATCTGAAGGGCCTCGGCCACGAGGTCTCAGACTTCGGGACTCATGACACCGAAGCCGTCGACTATCCCTCCTACTGTGCTCGGGTGGGCCGGGCCGTGGTCGCAGAGGACGTGGACCTCGGCATGGTCTTGGGGGGCAGCGGCCAGGGGGAGCAGATCGCCGCCAACAAGATTCGCGGGGTGAGGGCCGCGCTCTGTCACAATGAGTTCACCGCTCGGTTGGCGCGCGCCCACAACAACGCCAACGTGCTGGCGCTGGGAGGGCGAGTGCTGGGGGTGGAGCTGGCGCTGGCGAGCGTGGATGCGTTCTTGGCCACCGGCTTCGAGGGCGGCCGCCACGCCCGCCGGGTCGAGCAGATAACGGGGATTGAAGAGGAGGAGGCCACGAGATGAGCAACCCTGGGTGGGCCGATTGGGCGGCGGTCGAGAAGATCGATCCGGAAGCGGCCGAAGCCATGCTGGCGGAGGTACACCGACAGAACTCCAAGATCGAGCTCATCGCGTCGGAGAACTTCTCCTCGCCCGCGGTGCTGGCCGCGCTTGGCACCCCGCTCACGAACAAGTACGCGGAGGGCTATCCCGGGCGCCGTTACTACGGGGGCTGCGAGCACGTCGACGTGGTGGAGGAGCTTGCGATCTCACGCGCCAAGGAGCTGTTCTCAGCCGAGCATGTCAACGTGCAACCTCACGCCGGCGCCCAGGCCAACGTCGCCGCCTACTTTGCCTTTCTCGAGCCGGGCGACAAGATAATGGGCATGGAGCTGGCACACGGCGGCCACCTCACTCACGGCTCACCGGTGAGCTTCTCGGGACGCCTCTTCGAGGTCGTCGCCTACCAGGTCGACCGTGCCACGGAAACGCTCGACTACGACCACATCGCCGAGGTCGCCAAGAAGGAGCGGCCCAAGATGCTGATAGCGGGCTACTCGGCCTACTCGCGTATCTGGGACTTCGAGCGCTTCAGGGCCATTGCCGACGACGCGGGCGCCCTGTTGCTGGTCGATGCGGCGCACTTTATCGGGCTCGTCGCCGGAGGGGCTCATCCCAATCCTGTCCCTCACGCCGACATCGTCACGTGTACGACCCACAAGACGTTGAGGGGGCCGCGCGGCGCCATGATCATGTGCAAAGCCGAGCATCAAAAGGCGATCGACAAGTCGGTCTTCCCCGGCTGGCAGGGCGGCCCCCTGATGCACTCGATCGCAGCCAAGGCGGTCGCCTTCAAGGAAGCTTCCACCGAGGAGTTCCGCTCCTACTCCGCCCAGACGGTTGCCAACGCTCGCGCCATGGCCGAAACGTTCACCTCAGAGGGACTGAGGGTCGTGTCGGGCGGCACCGACAACCACCTCATGCTGGTCGACCTGCGTCCTGTGGGTGTCACGGGGCGCGACGCCGAGCGGCGCCTCGACGAGGTCGGTATCACCGTGAACAAGAACGCCATCCCCTACGACCCCGAAAAGCCGTTCGTGGCGTCCGGCATCCGTGTGGGTGCTCCGGCCATCACGACCTGCGGGATGAAGGAAAAAGAGGCCGCGGAGGTTGCCGAGCTAATCTCCCGGACGGTCAAGGAAGACTCGGACAAGGCCCGCTCCGAGGTAGCGGCCGGCGTGTCCGATCTCACAAGCCGTTTTCGCCCCTATCCGGACGTCGCTTAGTGGGCCACCTCATGGTCGTGGTGTGGGCGCCTACCTGCTGATCGGCTTCTGCGCCCTGGCGATCACTTTCCTCGCCACGCCGTTGGTGAGGTGGATGTCTCTGCGCGCGGGCTTCATCGTCCAGCCCTCGGACCGCAAGGTTCACGCCGAACCCACGCCGACACTGGGCGGTGCCGCCATCCTGCTGGGAATGGTGGGGGCCGGGCTCGTGGCGTCGTTACTTCCCTTCGAAGACTTTCGTGAGGTCTTCGCCACGTCCGAACCCCTGGGGATAGCCGCCGGAGGTCTCATTATCTTCACCCTGGGTTTCGTAGACGACGTGAGGGACCTCCCGGCCCCCGTCAAGCTTGCCGGCCAGATCTTCGCCTCGGGCATCGTCTACCTCTCCGGGGTCTCGGCCCGGTTCATCCCGCTTCCGGACCAGGTCATCTCTCTCGGAGCCGACGTCTCGGTGCTGGTGACGGTGGGCTGGCTGGTCGTGATCATCAACGCCGTGAACCTCGTCGACGGCCTGGATGGGCTCGCTGCGGGAATCGTCGCCATCGCCGCCTCGGCCTTCTTCGTCTACACCTATCAGTTGGAGACCAACCAGGATCTCTACCTCGCCCCCATGGCCCCCCTCTTGGCGATTCTCATCGTCGGGTCGGCCCTCGGCTTCTTGCGCCACAACTTCCATCCCGCGGCGATCTTCATGGGGGACTCGGGAGCGATGCTGTTCGGGCTCGTGCTGGGGGCCGCGACGGTCTCGGGCGTCGGGAGCGTGGCATCGGAGCTGTCGAGCTCGACCTCGGGAGTCTTTCTTGCCTACTTCCCGTTGCTCATCCCCCTGGCCGTTCTCGCCCTTCCGATAGCCGACGCCCTGCTCGCCATCGTCCGCCGGGCCCGGAGGCGCCGGTCGATCTTTCATGCCGACAAGCAGCACATCCACCACCGCTTGATGGACCTCGGGCACGGCCACCGCCAGGCGGTGCTCGTTATGTATGTGTGGTCGGCGCTCGCGGCGGGGGCCGGGCTGGCGTTCAGCTTCCTGGACCGTGATGACGTGATCTTCGCCTTGCCCATTGCGGTGGGCGCCATCGTGCTGTACACGCTGTTTCCGCTGCTCACGAAGCTGGTGCAGCAGCGCCCGACCCCCTGAGGGCTTGGCTGGCCCGCAAGGTACGCATACGCGCTTAACGCGCTCCTGAGTACGGAATCCGTATCCTCACGCGCTCTGAGCGCGATCGGCTACCTCGGCCCAACCCCACCCCCGGGACGACCCTTGGCC
>DASRPA010000087.1:0-21805 GCA_035646635.1 Actinomycetota bacterium
TTCATGTGCAGCCGTTCCGCCACCAACGGACGCTCCTGCGCGGGATCGAAGACCACCACGTCGGCGTCCGAGCCGGCGGCCAACTCGCCCTTGCGGGGGTGGAGGCCGAACAGCTTTGCGGGGGCCGTGCAACAACGATCGACCCACGCCTCGGGTGTGAGGCGGCCCTCGACCACCTGTTGATAGATGAGCGCGAGACGAGTTTCGATCCCGGGAAGTCCGCCGGGGATGCCGGTGAAGTCCGCCCAACCCTCTCCGGAGAGCCCTAGGTCCTTGTCCGCCTGCGTGAACGGGCAGTGGTCGGTCGCCACCACCTGGAGGTGGCCCCGAGCGAGGCCCTCCCACAGCTCCTCGGAGTGCTGCGGGTCGCGCAACGGCGGCGCGCACACGAAGCGGGCTGCCTCCGAGGAAAGGCCCTCGTAGCGATCGGCCGACAGGTAGAGGTACTGAGGGCAGGTCTCGGCGAAAAACGGCTGCCCTGCCTCCTGCGCGCTGCGCACCTCGGCGAGCGCATCGGCGCTCGAGAGATGGACCGCGTAGCAGGCGCTCTGGGCCTCCGCTGCCATCCGCACTGCGCGCACGACGGCGTCGGCCTCTGCACTCGGGGGTCGGGACCATGCATGCCAGCGCGGTTCTGTGCGGTCGGAAGCAAGCGCCTCTGCTCGCAGCCGGGCCACCGTGGCGTCGTCTTCGCAGTGCAGGCAGACGAGACAACCTCGCTCACCGGCCGCCTTCAGGACCGAGGCGATGACGTCGTCAGACACCATCAGGCGCTCGGGGTAGGTCATGTAGAGCTTGAAGCTCGTGACCCCGGCCTCCGACATCTCGTCGACGACATCTTCGGCGGAGGCCCTCAGCTCGGTGAGCGACATGTGGAAGCCGTAGTCGATCACCGACCTGCCGTGGGCTTTGGCGTGCCATGTCGCCAGTCCCTGAGCCACGGACTCACCCCGGTATGCAGTAGCGAAATCGAGCACGGTGGTCGTACCACCGCAGGCGGCCGCCCTGGTACCGCTGGTGAAGTCGTCCGCGGACCGAGTCGCCCCCACCTCCATATCGAGATGGGTGTGGACGTCGACTGCACCGGGGATCACGAGCTTGCCGGAAGCGTCTACGACCTCGCCTGGGAAGCCAGCCTCGGATCCGGAGGGGCCCACGAACGAGATGCGTTCGCCATCGATGAATACGTCCGCCGCTTCTATGCCGGTCGAGCGAACGACGGTTCCGTTCCTGATCACCACCGATCCTGAAACCATCTCCACACGGTACCGCCGGACGATCGCTCGACTTTATCAAGCACAGCCCTGCTCACCGGGGCTCACGTTGATAAGATCAGTTGCTACCCCACTTTGCGCAAAGCTCCTGCATCGAACGCGGGACAGTGGGCGCGATATCCATTCGGGCGATGAATGGGCTTGTCCACATTCCATCGAACGGACTGACCGGGCTCTACCTCGCTTGCAAAAAGCAGGCTGATAACCGAGTTGGAACGCTGCACTCCGGTCAACCTGATAGTGCAATTCGTATCTGCAGTCCTCTTGCCGACGTTCGTCACGACGATTCTCACCTTGGTACAGGGTGTGCTCTCGCACCTCTCGGTGGAGCCTGGTGGTCTGAACGTGACCGACACCTCGAACCGGGTGATCCCCGTGGGACTGACCTTCTGGGTATCTTCCCCACAGCTCGACAAGCCCGCCCCGACGACAAATGCAGCAACGAGCAGCGCCGGAACCTTCACTCTCAACACGAAACTGATGTCAGTGCCACGCCTTGCTCAGCCCCCTACGAGCTTATCGAGGTACCAGTCGCGCGGCGCACCGTCGGCCCGGTAGCGATGCCGGATCTGCGCCGGGGTCAGGTGGGTCTCGAAGTGCATGGGATCGGGGCGATCCCAGTCACCTCCCCACTCGCCGCCCTCGGCCTCCCATTGCCGAACAACCGCCTCCGGCATGTCGCCGGCCGTCCCGAGAGGATTAGCGAGAGCGTTGATGTCAATTGCTATGCCAAACGCATGGTTCGACTTCAGGCCAGACCCTCGCACGTTGCGGTTCTCATAGCTCCAATCATCGAGCTCCCCTGCGGCTACCGCGGCAGAGTACTCGGGAGCGCGCGCTTCGAAGAGTCGTTCCAGGCGCAGGAAATGGCGGTTTGCAGCGCGATGGACGAACATGCTTCGGCCGAGGAACTCGATCTTCAAGACGTTTCGGCCTAGGAACCCGCGCTTCTGGGCATTGCCGTAGTGCTCGAGCGCCCAGTCAGGCGTACCAGGAACCTTCTCGGGCATGGGTGCAGGGGATTCCTCACCACCCCGCAACAACCACGCGCCCACTATGAAGACGAGCAGCACAGCACCGCCGATGGCCGCCCATCGCCGTGCAACTGTTGGTCCCGAAGGCCTGCGGGACGGCGGAACGGGCCGCGTCGCTGAGCTCTCAGAAGGCGGATACAGCTCAGTTGATTGATTCATAGTGGCCCATTCTCCGTCGAGTGGTGGATAAAGGTTGCTCTGCAACCACTGACCACCACTCGGCGGCTCGGCACGGGGATGGGGTCGTGCATTTCGCAGTGACCGTCTCACTCGGGCGGGCCGAATGCATGAACCAAGCCGTCGGAGGTGGATACGAGGTAACCCCCTCCGGTGGGAACCAACCCGGTCGGTCCGGGAGCTTGGGATTCAAGTGGAAATGGTTTCCTGAACTCGATAGGAACGCTCCAAGTGACGCGGCCGCTTCGATCAATGTGGGCGACCGAGTCGTCTGCGACTGCCATCAAACCATCTCCCAGCACCAGCGTCTGACCTCCGTTTAGTAGTTCCACTCTCGGATCCAGCGAGACTCGTCGCCGGACACTGAAGTCACCCGCATTGAGCACGATCAAGTGATGGGGCCTTGGCCCAAATCCGGTTTCCAAGATGATCTCATTGCCGGCCGAGACAAAGGTGGAGACACCCGAACCGATTGTGGCGCCTTTGCGCTCAAAGATCTTGCGGCCGGAACGCAGCTTGAAGACACGAAACCAGCTGATGCCGGATTCGTTCTCCGCAAGAGTCAAAACTCGGTGGCCGGCTATCGTCACTGGGGAGAGGTCCCAGAAAGTGACGGGCGCAGAGAGCCTTGCCTGCGGGAAGAACCTGTCGGCGCCTGCGCTCCACAGCGGTTCGCCGTCGGCCAGCCGGAACGCCTCGATGCCGTTTGCGACAGTGACTACTGCGATGCCCTGGCTCACCGCCCCCAGCGGCCCGAATCCATAGTTGTCGGTAACAACCGCAGGCTCCTCGTGGCAGCGCTCCACACCAGTTCTCCGCCGTCGCCAATGAGCCAAAGATCGGTTCCGGTGACCGACGACCGGCGGATGCCGCGTCGCTGTCCAATAACCAGGACTCTGTCGCCGCTCGTGATCAGACCGAGCCCCTTGGTGTCCGTCGACCACGACCAGATTCGCTCGCCGGTTGTCTGCTCCAAAGCCTCTACCACGAGGTCGCGCTGCCTCTCGCGGATGTGTGCGAACAGCACAAGTTCCCGAAGGATGGCGGGGTTGGACGCCAGGAAAGTGTCGTCGGGGGAATGACTCCACTGCTCCACTGCTCCTCCCCCCTGCTGTCGAGAGCGAACAGGGAATCATCGGACACGAAGATGCGTCCACCGGAGATTACGGGAGGCGAAAACCCGGTCGGCAGGAAGTCGCCGCCAGAGAACGACCAGTAATGCACCAGCGGCGGGCCGGGTTGCTCGACTCGAAGATCGGAGTGGTCGGGTGTGTCCCCGTGCTGCGACCACGATATCGTGAGAGGCAGCCGCTCGCCGGGCCCCGCGTCGGGGGGACCTGTGTCACACGCCGAAACGGTCACCATGAAGATCAGGAGAGCCACGACAACGCGGCTGCCGGATCGCATACTCCTCAATTAAACGTCCTTTGAGGCACTCGGACCATGGGGACGAGTGACCAGATAGGCAGCGGAGATGCCGATTTCATGATCGCTATGTCGTCCTTCCGCTCGAGAGCGAGAACATCACCAACAGGCAACAGCGGGGGCTCTTTCGTCGCCCGATGAGCGATCCCTGGAACTCTGAGCCTCTGACCACCTCACGGGTGGTCACAGCGACAAAGTTCGGCCTATTACATCCTTTTGACGCTCGCCGTCGGTCGGTGTCGTCCGCCTAGCGACTTTTTCCGGAGCGGCGAGAGCCGCTTTCGTTCTCCTTCCACGCCGGCTCGGCCGAGCCGTGCAACACAACGGGGTCCATGTCGGCCCCGTTGGGCCACACGATAGTTCCGAGCTCATGGTCGACTCTCACCTGGGCGAAAAGGGCCGGGTCGTCACGGAGCGGTTCGAAAACCGGACCCCACAGGTTCCCTTCGAGATCGAGCTCACGGCTCGTCCCGTCACTAAAGGAGAGGCGAAGAACGAAGTCCCTCACCACCTCCACCGAGATCACGCTCGCCGGCTCACCGTTCGCCGCCAATAACCTCTCCTTCACGCCAGCGGTTCAATTCTAATCAGCGGTTGTCCGGCGCGCACACGTTTCCAGTTGGCGCGGAAGTCGTCCTGGTACAGGGTGGCCCACTCGTCGATGAGTCGCAGAGCCCTGGGTGGCAGCCCTTGGTCCATGGAGCGAGTAGATCAATATGCGAGCTGTGTGTGCTCGCCGAACGTGGCGTGGAAATGCGGCGGGTTGTGATCGTCGAAAAACATCGAGCTCACGATGCCTAGAAGGCACTGATCCTGAGCATATCCAAACCGTATCGAGCAGCTACGACAGAACCAATCGCCGAGTCAGGGTAAGGGTTGCTTTCACGACCTCTGGAGTCCACTCGGCCCGGTTGAACGGGTGCTCTAGGATCGGGTGGTGAAGGAGCCTGCGAACCACGACGCTCCCGTCACCGTCATAGCCCGCGGCGGTCACGCCATCTCCCGCATTAGGTGGGGAGCCGTCCGTAGCGGCTCAGTTCGAGCCATGCGAGCCACCGTCGAGCACCTCATGCCGGTCATCGCATCCTTACACCAGACGACTGGTGGATGGGGCGCGACGAGGTGCTAGGGCGACCGGTCGTTCAGACTGCTCGCCGTGATGTGCTTAGCAATGTGCTCGGCGTCCTTCCCAACCCCGCCGATCAGCGACGAGGTCAACGCATAGAGAAAGAACCTACCAACGAAGTACAGGCCGGGTTGAGCCGGCACCACCCCGCGTTCGTGCACCGGCCCTCCGACCTCGTCGAATACCGGGAGATCGATCCAGTCGAAGTCCGGCCGGAAGCCCGTGCACCAGATCACGTTCGACACGTCCATAGCCTGTCCGTCCTCGAGCGTCGGAGAGCCGTCCCGAGCCCCAATCGTCCGTGGCACTCGCCCGATGCCGGCAGCAGCGAGATCCTTCGGCTGGGCCCGTTCGAGCGGCGCTCCGACAAACAGGACCTTCGGTCTGACCTTCCGGCCGATCGGCGTCTTCACCGTCAGAATGCGCGAGCCGACGAACCAGATAATCGGTGTGAGCATCCGGTCCCACACGGTCTCGAGACGCCACGGTAGGTGTCCCGTTTCCCTGCCCGATAGCCAGGTCGGGTGACTACGAGACACATCGAGGGCGATCTCGGCCCCCGAGTTGCCCGCGCCCACGACCAGGACACCCCCCTCCCGCAACTGGGAGGGCTTCCTGTACTCGGTGGAATGCAGCTGCAGGATGCCATGATCGAGCTCGGGGGAGAAGACGGGAATCCGGGGGGTGTGGTAGGCGCCCGACGCGACCACAACGTTGTCTGCCTCGAACCGGTGGGCATCGGATGTCGCTATGTACCGGTCCCCTCTCCTGGAGAGCCCGTCCACGCAGACGCCGGTTCGCACTGGAAGATCGAATCGCTCCGCGTAGATCTCGAGGTAGTCGGCCGCCTCATCCTTCGTCGGGTACGACCAAGCCGGTGCCGGGAAGGACCAGCCCGGCAGCCCGTCGTAGCGAGCCTGGGTGAACAGGCGGAGCGAGTCCCAGCGCTTGCGCCAGGAATCACCGATTCGCTCGTTTTCCTCCAGGATCACGAACGGCCGATCTCGCCTCGCCAGGTGGTAGCCAACCGCTAGGCCCGCCTGCCCGCCGCCGATGATCACGGTCTCGAAACGCTCTGAGGCGCCGGCGCCGTCCATCCTCTTCCTCTCTTTCATCCTCCTTGACCGTCACGAACCGTCGAGCGCGGGGTGCAGCGCACGGATAAACGCTTCCGGCTGCTCGGTGGCGGGATCATCGCGGGCGTTCTCGATCACGTGCAACGGCCATCCGTATCGGGAGCTCGCGGCTTCGGCGGTCCGCAAGCGCACCTGAAGGTCGTACCGCCCCCAGATCAGCGTCGTGGGAACAGTGATCCTGGCAAGGTCCGCCGGGGGTATCGCCGGCACCCCGAGCTGCGGCATGAGGGTGTGAAGAGCCGCCTTCATGCTGGGGCTGCGAGCACGGTCGAGGGCATACGCCTCGAGCGTCTCGAGGCGCTCACCCATCTGCTCACGCAACCCGTCCAAATCCACCATGCACTGCCGGAAGAGCCGCTCCTGCGTACGCTCCGTCGGTCGCGCAATGAATGGGATCAAGGCGAGGAGGAACCTCGGGGATGGCCGGAGCCGACCGAGGCCCAAGGTGTCCACCAGGACAAGCCCGCTGATTCTGTCCTTCTGGTCTCCGGCGAAGCGGGCTGCAACGGAGCCGCCCAGCAGATGCCCCACCAGCACCGGCGGTGACGGGCAGGTGTGCTCGATCAACTCGCCGAGCCACGCAAGAACGCGCTCGGCGTCAAGCGAGCCGTCGGTCACCTCAGAGGCCCCGTGGCCCGGCAAGTCGGGTGCGATCACCCGACGAGTTCTCACCAAGTCCGGGATCACCCGCATCCACGTGGCCGCGAACTCTCCTGCGCCGTGCAGGAGAACGACCGGCGGTCCGTCGCCACCCTCCAGCACGGCGGTTGAGACGCCGGCCAGGTCCAGCCGTCGCTCCGTGACCGGAAGCCCGGCCAATAGCCCCACACGAACGTCCTCGGCGGCGGGACGTTGAGTGCGCTTCGCTACTTGGCGCTTTGTTGTGCCTCTTTCCTCGACGCGCAACCTGCTCATGGTCTGCTCCTCGCTCACGTCCGGCCTTATATGAGAGACCTGCCTCATGTAAGAGACATTAGGAGCCTGCGAGCAAGCCGCACATCGGTAAGACCACCCTTTCCGACAAAAGGTCGAGTGGGTAGTTTCCGCCATACCGTGATCAGAGGAGGTGGTGCTCGTATGCCCGGGCTGTGGCTGCAGCCCTCGACGACACCGCGAGCTTTACGAAGATGTTGCTCACGTGCCGGTCCACCGTCCTCTCGCTGACGACCAGCTCGGTTGCGATGGCCTTATTGGTCTTCCCGGCGGCGACAAGGCGCAGGACCTGCAACTCACGCGGCGCCAGCCCGTGGGTATCGATCGGTGCGCCACCCGCGGCGAGCGAGTCGAGCCGGGCGAGGTCAGGCGCGGCCCCCAGCTGTACGAAGGCTGCCCGAGCCGCGTCCAACTCCAACGCGGCCGAGTCGTTGTCACCCAGAGCGCCGCAGCAAAGCCCCACCAGCACCCGCACCCGTGCGCCCTCATAGGGCGCCTCGAGCTCTTGCCACACCTGCTCCGCCTGGCGGAGCGCTACAAGGGCAGCCCGGGCGTCGCCTTGGGCCAGCTCGACCTCTCCCTTGGCACTCGCCGCTATCGCGCCCAGCGCGCCTGATGAGAAGCCATCCGCGATCTCCTCGAGCTCGCTGCAGGCACCCCGTACTCCCTCTGTATCGCCTGCGGCGAGCATGATCTCGATGTAGGCCGGCAGCAGCCTGGCGCGCTCCACCACATCGGTGCTTTCGCCCACCAACCGATGGATCGCAGCGGCGGCAGTGTCGTTTTCCCCTTGGGCCAGCCGCAATAGGGCCAGGCCCGGCTGCGGTTCACGTCCCCGAATGCTCGCGTCCCGGTACGCCAACTCAGCTGCCGCGAACTCGCCAAGCAGGCGATGGATCTCCCCTTGCTGGTAGAACGCCGCCGCAGCCGCCAGCTGATCGCCGGCCCGCGCAAGGCGCTCACTCGCCCGCCGCGCCTCGTCAAGCGCATCTCGCCACGCACCGTGCAGCTGCATTACCTCGGCGCGATGCACGAGGCATTGGCCGGCAAAGGGAACCAAATCACGCTGTCCCTCGCACCACTGCGTCAGGGCGGCGGTCCACTCCTGGGAGTGGCGCAGCGCGTACACCTCCCGGCAGGCTTCGATCACGCTGCAATAGATCACACCCGTCACGACGGGGGACAGCTCGCCGGTGGTGACTGCGACCATGGCCTCGTCCAGGAGCGCCAGACCGTCGTCGACCTTCCCCTGCCTAACCAGCGCACAGCCCTGGAGGTGCAGCGCAAAAGCGATCAAGTCCGCCTCCGCGAAACGCTCGCCTATCTCGGCTGCATCCGCCGCGCGCGCGTACGAGGCCTCGTAGTCACCGGCGAACAGGTGCTGCAGAGCGACCGGCAGCAGGAGGTACCCTCGCTCGACGCAGTCGTGGTCCTCGCGTTCGACCAACCGCCCCGCGCGGCCGAGCCATCCGGCCGCCCTGCTCATTTCGCCTACGGAGGCCAGGCGGAAGCCCATCCAAAACGCGGCGCGGGCCGCGCGCAGCCACTCCCCGGTATCCAGGTGCGCATGATGGGCGCGATCCAGCGCCCGCAAGGAGTCGTCGTCCCGGCCGACTAGATACCCGGACCACGCCAGCAACCAGAGGTCCTCCGCCTCCAGCGGCGCCGCCTCGTCGGCGAGCGAAAGCGATTTGAAGGCGCCCGTCCACATCCGCCGCTCGAAGGAGTCGCGGCCCCGCTCGAGTTCGTCCATGGGATCGGCCACTGGTTACTCAACCTATCCGACGGACCACCTCAGCCTACTGTGATTACACTCTTCGGGCACAGCCTCGCGGAGAGAGCGAGGCTTTAAGTCGAAAAGATCGCTGATGCCGTCTGCGGCAGCACGATCTGCGGCGCAAGATCGCCGTGAACCATCTGACCCTGAGGTCCCATGAGGAGGTTGTAGGGGAACCCGAACTCGATCTCGCTCACCTTGTGGAGGCGGGCGAGTTGGTCGGCTGAGAGCACTACTTCCAGGCTGCCCAGGACGTCCTGGAGCTGATCGAGCTTGCGGACGCCCACGATCGGGATGTTCCGTTCGCCGCGCTGCCGTACCCACGCGATCGCAACTTGCGCCGAGGTCTCGCCGAGCTCGTCGGCGACACGGTCCACCTCCCGGGCGATCTCGAGATTGCGCTCAGTAAGACGTGACTGGTTGCTTGCAGCGCGTTCGGTGTCCTTCGCTGTATCGGAAGAGCCGCGGGTGTACTTGCCGGTGAGCACGCCGGCGCCCATCGGCGCCCAGGCAGTGACAGAAAGACCGAACGCCTCAGCCACCGGCAGAAGCTCGCGCTCCCCCGTGCGTTCGATCAGGCTGTACTCGAACTGCAGGGCGACGAAGGGGCTCCAGCCACGCAGCAGCGCCAGCGTGTTCGCCTGTGACGCTATCCAGGCGGGAGCGTCTGAGAGGGCGACATAGTTCACCTTGCCGGCGCTAACCAAGTCGTCGAGCCCGCGCATGACTTCCTCTACCGGCGTCGCGTGGTCCCAGGCATGCACCCACAGGAGATCGAGGTAGTCGGTTCGCAGACGCCGCAAGCTTGCCTCCACCGACTCCCTCATGTTCTTGCGCGAGTTACCGGCTGAGTTCGGATCGCCGGAGCGCATTGCCAGGGTGTACTTGGTCGCCACCACCCAGCGATCGCGTCCGGTTCCGAGAAAGCTGCCGACGATCTCCTCCGACTGTCCCTCGTGGTACTTGTTGGCGGTGGCGATGAAGTTGCCGCCCGCTTCGGCGTATGCGCCTAGAATGCGATGGCTCTCCTTCTCGTCGGCTCCGAATCCCCACACATCGCCAAAGCTCATCGTGCCCAGGCAGATCTCGGAAACGCGCAAGCCGCTCGGGCCCAGAAGTTTGTAGCGCATACGCTCCTCCTCCGTAAGCGGGACCTTTCGATCACAACGCTAAGGAAGGCGGCCGAAACCGTCATCGCCCGCGCATACCAAAGTTGGGCGCGCCTCGGAGTGGTCTGTTCGTACCAGGTGGCGGATCAGATCAGGTCGTGCTGGAACGCATAGGCTGTGGCCCCGGCACGGGAGGACACGCCGATCTTGGCGAAGATGTTCTGGAGGTGCCGGCGGACCGTGTGCTCGCTGATCACCAACGCCGTCGCGATCTCCTGGTTGGTCTTACCGGTCGCCGCGACGGCGAGCACCTCCACCTCGCGCGCAGTTAGTCCCCCCGCGGCCTTGGGCACTACTGCCTTGCCGGAAAGTTCATCCACACGGGCAAGATCCGGCACCGCGCCGAGCTGCTGGAAGACCCAGCGCGCGGCGTCGAGCTCCATCTCCGCGCTGTCCTCGTCCCCCAGCACTCGGCAGGCGAGTCCGATGAGGACCCTGACGCGCGCCGCCTCGTACGTACGGGATCTCGAGCTCGCGCCAGCCCGCCCATGCTCGTCGCAGGGCGTCGCACGCAGCCCGGGCGTCGCCCTCCGCGAGGAGAACAGCGCCCGTGGCGTGGACGGACGCGGCATTAAGGAACGGGGCGTCGAGCTCGGCGGCGATCTTCGACAGCTCATCGGCGGCGGCACGCGCCGCGGCGACGTCGTCCACGGCAAGCATGATCTCGATGCACGCGGCCAGCACCTTGGATCGAGTCACTCGGTCCTGTGCCTCGTCCACCACGCGGCGGATCGCCCCCTCCGCGGCTTCGAGCTGACCCTGCTCCAACCGCAACTGGGCCAGGCCGGGCTGCGGGTTCCTCTCCCACTGGCTGGCCAGCCGATACGCGTCCTCGGCCTTTGCGAACTCGCCGCGCAGCCGGTGAAGCTCGGCCTGCTGATAGTAGGCCCCACCGACGGCGGGGTGGATGGGCTGAGAGAGCCGTTCGCACGCTCGCTGCGCTTCATCCACGGCGGCGGGCCACTCGCCGTGCAGCTGCATGATCTCAGCGCGATGCACCAGGCACTGGCCGCGGTAGGGCACGAGGTCGGGCTGAGACTCACACCAGCGGCTCAACGCCGCCGTCCACTCATGCGCTCGGCGCAGATCGAAGATTCTCTGGCACGCAAGAAGTACGGCACAGTACGCGATCCCCGCTACGATCGGAGAGACCTCTCCGGCCGTGACGGCAACCATTGCCTCATCGAGCATTGCCACGCCCTCGACGGTCTCTCCCAGCACGATCAAAGACTTGCCCTGGTTAAGCCGGCCGAAAATAATGAGGTCCGGATCGCCGAAGCGTTCGCCGATCGTGGCGGTCTGGCTGGAGGTCTCGTATGCGGCCGCCGGATCGCCCTCGGCCAGGCTCTGGAGCGCGACCGTACCAGCAGATACCCGCGCTCCACGCAATCCTGTTCACAGTCGTCGAGCAGACGTTGGGCTCGTGCGAACCAGCCACCGCCACGGGCGGCTTCGCCTCTTAACATGAGTCCATTGCCCAGCCAGAACGCGCATCGGGCGCCCCGCACTGGATCGCCCACGCGCAGGGACTCGTGATGTGCACGCGCCCAGAAATCATCGCTCTCGTCATCCCTGCCGGTCAGGTAAGAAACAGCTGCGAGCCGCTCAAGATCCTCGAGCTCGAGCCGTGTCTCTCGAGCCGCTAACGACAGTTGGGCGTATGACTCCCCCCACTCCTGCCGCCGATAGGCCTCCCGGCCTCTATCGAGGGGAACGACCATGGTCAGAAGTCTCCCTCATTTCCGCCTTCTCCGCCGAGTGGTCGTTAAAGGTCACTGTACGACCACTGGCGACCACTCGGCCCAAAGACTCGGCGGCTCGGCACTAGGATCGTGCCGTGAAGGAGCAAACTGAGCAGACTGAGGACCCCGGCGCTCCCGTCACCGTCATAGCCCTCGGCGGTCACGCGATCTCCCGCATTGGCGATGAACCGTCCGTCGCTGCTCAGTTCGAGCGTATGCGAGCCACCGTCGAGCACCTCATGCCTGTCATCGCCTCCCACACCAGGCGCCTGGTCATAACGCACGGCAACGGACCGCAGGTCGGGAACATCATGCTTCGATCAGACCTCGCCGCAGAGTCCGGCGAGCTTCCTCCCCTGCCGCTGCACGCCGCCGTCGCCGACACCCAGGGAGCGATGGGCTACATGATCCAACAGTGTCTGTCGAATGCGCTGTGGGAGTCGGGCATGCACATTCCGGTGGTCACTGTTGTGACGCAGGTCATCGTCGACGAGAACGACGACGCGTTCAGCCACCCCACGAAGCCGATCGGCACCTTCTACGCAGAGGAAAGGCTCGATGAGCTTAGAAACAGAGACTGGATCCTCATGCAGGATCCTCAAGGCCGGGGCTGGCGCCGGGTAGTGGCTTCGCCCGAGCCCCTGGAGATCGTCGAGGCCCCCGTCGTGCGCACGTTGCTTCAGACCGGGATGATCGTGATCGCCTGCGGCGGGGGTGGTATCCCTGTGGTGGCGGGCGAGGCGGGGTCGCTCCACGGTATAGACGCGGTGATCGACAAGGACCTCGCCTCGGCACTGCTGGCGAAGACCCTTCACGCCACCACCTTCGTGGTCCTCACCGACGTCGAGCGGGTCTACCTCGGCTACGGGACCGACGACGAGGAGGGAATCGACCTCATTGCCGCCTCGGAACTGAGGCGCCACCACTTGCGGGGACAGTTCCCTGCAGGCTCAATGGGGCCCAAGGTGGCCGCCGCGCTGTCCTTCGTCGAGAGCGGAGGAGGGCGCGCCATCATCACCTCCCCCGAGTGCCTGGCCGACGCGCTCTCCGGCCGCGCGGGCACACACGTGGTGCCAGAGCCCCAGGACAACGCGGCATGAGATTTCTGCAGCCGCAGACTCTCGAAGACGCGCTCGAGCTCAAGGCCCAGGAACCCGAAGCGGTGCCCCTTGCCGGTGGCACGGACCTCATGGTCGAGCTCAACTTCGACCGCCGCCGGCCCGAGGCAATCATGGACCTCACTCGGGTCGCGGAGCTGAGGCGGTGGCGCCGAGACGACGGCGAACTTGTGATCGGGCCGGGCATGACCTACACGCGGCTCCTTGCCGAGCTCGACGGCGAGCTGCCCGGGCTGGCCATCGCCTCCCGCACGGTGGGCTCACCCCAGATCCGCAACCGCGGCACCGTGGGAGGAAACCTCGGCACTGCCTCCGCGGCGGGCGACGCCCTGCCCCCACTGGTCGCCGCCGGGGCGAGGATCGAGGTGGCCTCCCAACACGGCTCACGCACGCTTTCTATCGAGGACTTCCTCGTGGGCGCTAAGAAGAACGCCCTCGAGCCCGACGAGCTCATCACCGCGATCAGGGTGCGACGCGCGCGCGGCCCCCAGCAGTTCTCGAAGATCGGCACCCGCAATGCGATGGTCATCGCCGTGTGCAGCTTCGCCTTGGACCTCGACGCAGGAGCCCGCAAGGTCGGAACGGGTATCGGCTCGGCGGGACCGGTGACCGTGCGCGCCGCCGCCGCCGAGAGCTTCCTTCAGGACGCTCTCGCCGAAGAGGGGCTGTGGGAGTCGCGCGCCGATGTACCCGAGTCTGCAAGCGACCGCTTCGCGGAGCTGGTCGCTGAGGCCGCCTCGCCCATCGACGACGTGCGCGGAACGGCCGCATACAGACGCCGGGCGCTGACCGTCATGGGGCGACGCACGCTGGCATGGGCGTGGGCCGAGTACCGAGGCAGGGAGTGAACCTCCGCCTGCAAGTCAACGGTAGCGAGCACGAGGCCCTCGGAGTGTGGGAGGGCGAGAGCCTCCTCTACGTGCTGCGCGAGCGCCTCGGGTTCCCCGGCTCCAAGAACGCGTGCGAGCAGGGTGAGTGCGGCTCCTGCTCTCTCTATCTCGACGGCGAGCTCGTGTGTGGGTGCCTCGTGCTCGCAGCGCAGGCTCAGGGACGCGCCGTGATCACGATCGAAGGGCTTTCGGAGGGCGACGAGCTCCATCCCATACAGCGGGCCTTCCTCGAGAGCGGAGCGGTGCAGTGCGGCTTCTGCACTCCCGGGCTGATCGTGGCGACACACGAGCTCTTGGGGCGCAACCCCGCTCCCTCAGACGAACAGATAAGGGAGGCGCTCGCCGGCAACCTGTGCCGCTGCACCGGTTACGAGAAGATCCTCGACGCAGTCCGCCATGCGGCGCGAGCGACATCCGCATGAGGACCGTCATCGCTGGGTGCGCCGTGGCGACGATGGATGCGGCAGCCACCGAGCACGACTCCGGCCACATCGTCGTCGAGGACAACCTCATCGCAAGGGTCTCTGCCGGTGAACCCGATCACTCGGTGGGTGAAACGGTGATCGACGGACGGGGCTGCCTCGCCACGCCCGGGCTCGTCAACTGCCACCATCACCTCTACCAGTGGCTCACCAGGGGCCTGTCGCAACAGGCCGACCTCTTCACCTGGCTCAGAGAGCTCTACCCGGTATGGGCCCACATCGACTCAGACCTCGAGCTGATGTCCGCCCGCTCAGGCCTTGCGGCCCTGGCGCTGTCGGGCTGCTCGACCTCAACCGACCACCATTACGTCTTCCCGCACGGCGCCTCCGGGCTGCTCGAGGCAGAGATCGCCGCCGCCAACGAAATAGGACTCCGTTTTCATCCTTGCCGAGGGTCGATGGACCTCGGCGAGTCCTCCGGAGGGCTTCCTCCCGACGTCGTCACAGAGGACCGCGACACGATCCTGAGCGCCACCGAAGAGGCGGTGATGAGGTGGCACGACCCCTCCCGAAACTCGATGCTGCGCGTCGCCGTCGCCCCCTGCTCGCCGTTCTCGGTGACCTCGGAGCTGATGTCCGAGTCCGCAGAGCTCGCTCGCAGGCTGGGGGTGAGGCTCCACACCCATCTCGCCGAAACCGTCGACGAAGAGAACTTCTGCCGGGAGCGCTTCGGTGTGCGCCCTGTCGAGTACCTCGAGGAGCTCGGCTGGGTGGCAGACGACGTGTGGTTGGCGCACTGCGTGCATCTGTCGCCCTCAGAGATCGAGAGGCTGGGGGCCGCGGGCGTGGGCGTGGCCCACTGCCCCAGCTCGAACGCGCGGCTGGGGGCCGGGATCGCGCCGGTGGCGGATCTGTTGGCTGCGGGGGCCGCGGTGGGGCTCGGTGTGGACGGCGCCGCCTCGAACGAGGCCGGGACACTCGGCCCGGAGCTGCGTCAAGCACTCCTGGTGGCGCGCCTTCGGGGTGGGCCCGAGGCCATGACCGCTCGCTCGGCACTGGCGCTCGGCACGATCCACGGCGCCCGCTGTCTCGGGCGGGAGACCGAGATCGGCTCGCTCGAGACAGGAAAGCTCGCCGACATCTGCCTGTGGCGGCTGGACGGGCTCGAGCACTCGGGGATAGACGACCCCATCGCCGCGCTGGTGCTGGGCTCGACCCCCCCAGTCGAGCTGCTCATGGTGAACGGCAAAGTCGTGGTGCAGCAGGGTCGGCTCGTGACCGCGGATCAGGACAGCTTGGCGATCGAGCTTCTGGGGGCAACGCAGAGACTCCAAAGGGCGTCTTCCCCATGACCACCACGCGCACCACGGCCCCGGTGGCAGGTGACCTGTTCACCAGCGCCGTGCGCCCGGACGGAGTGCCCAAGGTCAAGGGACAGTTCGCCTACTCCTCGGATCTGTGGGGCGAGAACATGCTGTGGGGAGCGACGCTTCGGAGCCCCCACCCGCGCGCCCGGATCAACTCGATCGACACTTCGGCCGCCGCGGCGATGCCGGGCGTGCGAGCGGTGCTGACCCACGAGGACGTGCCCGGCCGTAAGTCCTACGGGCTCGATGTCCCCGATCAACCCGTTCTCGCTTCCGATGTCGTCCGTTATCAGGGCGAGCCTGTGGCAATCGTCGCCGCCGAGCATCCGGAGAGCGCCCGCCGTGCTGCGGCGGCCATCGCCGTTTCCTACGAGGTGGCCGAGCCCCTGTGGGACTCGGAGCACGCCCTGAGTGCAGAGGCGCCCCGGCTTCACCCTTCCGGCAACGTCATCCGCCACGTCAGGATTCGCCACGGCGACGCCGCACCGACGGCTCCCGTGGTGGTCTCGGGCGACTACGAGGTGGGAATGCAGGACCAGGCGTTCTTGGGACCGGAGTCGGGGCTGGCGGTGCCGGACTCGGACGGCGGCGTCGACCTCTACATCTCGACGCAGTGGCTCCACGTCGACCGCGACCAGCTCGCCAGAAGCCTCGATCTCCCCGAGAACAAGGTCCGCCTCACGCTTGCAGGAGTCGGAGGCGCGTTTGGCGCACGGGAGGACCTCTCGATCCAGGTCCACTGCTGCCTGCTCGCACTCAAGACGGAGCGTCCGGTCAAGATGATGTACTCACGAGAGGAGTCCTTCTTCGGCCACGTCCATCGTCACCCGGCCCGAATGCACTACGAGCACGGCGCCACCGAGGACGGCAGGCTCGTCTACGTCAAGGCCCGCATCCTGCTGGACGGCGGCGCATATGCATCAAGCTCGACCGCGGTGTGCTCGAACGCGGCTTGCTTCGCTTGCGGTCCCTACGAAGTACCGAACGCAGCCATCGACGCGATCGTCGTCTACACGAACAATCCTCCCTGTGGAGCGATGCGGGGCTTCGGTGCGGTCCAGACCTGTTTCGCACACGAAGCGCAGATGGACCTGCTGGCTGGCGAGCTCGGCATGAACCCTGTCGCGCTGCGCATGTTGAACGCGCTCGGCGAGGGCTCCGAGCTCATAACCGGTCAGCGAGTCGAAGGTCCGGCCCCCGTTGCAGAGCTGCTGGCATCCGTGCGGGACATGGAGCTGCCACCGGTGCAAGATCAGGCCGCCCCCGCAGACATCCTGAAGCTCCCCGGAGGCGTCTCGAACTCGACCCACGGGGAGGGCGTGAAGCGGGGCGTGGGATTCGCCGTGGGTTTCAAGAACGTAGGCTTCTCCGAGGGCTTCGACGACTACTCCACCGCGCGAGTGCGGCTGTTTTCCGCCGGAGGCGATGCGATCGCCGAGGTTCACAGCGCGGCGGCCGAGGTGGGCCAGGGCGTTACGACCATCCAGGTGCAGATCGCTCGTTCGGAGCTCGGGGTGGCGCACGCGGTGGTGGTCCCGGCCGACACCAACGTCGGCTCCGCGGGCTCGTCGTCGGCGTCGCGCCAAACGTGGATGACCGGTGGAGCGGTAAAGATCGCTTGTGAGGCGGTACGCGAGCGCGTGCTGCTGAAGGCCGCCGCGCTCATGGGCGCAGACGTGGGCGGGCTGCGGTTGGCGAACGATCGTGTGGTATCCGAGGGCG
Organism: Actinomycetota bacterium; assembly: GCA_035646635.1. Lineage (GTDB taxonomy): Bacteria > Actinomycetota > CADDZG01 > CADDZG01 > WHSQ01 > JACDAL01. Next base: position 17,313 of record DASRPA010000087.1, read on the forward strand.
CGGGCGTGGCGCTCGCCGACGTGTTGGGAGACGAAGTGATCGATGAGACAAGGGTGTACAGGCACAGAAAGACCTTTCCATTGGATCCCGACACCGGCGCGGGCGAGGCGCACGTTGGCTTCGCCTTCGCGGCACATCGCGTAGTGGCGGACGTCGACGTCGAGCTGGGGCTCGTGCGCGTGGTCGAGGTCGCCACCGCGCAAGACGTCGGCAGGGCGTTGAATCCGCAGGCGGTCGAGGGTCAGATCGAAGGCGGCATCGCACAAGGATTGGGGCTGGCGCTGATGGAGGAGATCCAAGTGGAGCGGGCCGAGGTCAAGAACCCTTCCTTCACCGACTACCTCATCCCCACGATCCTCGACATGCCCCCCGTCACATCGCGTATATTCGAGCTTTCAGATCCCGAGTCGCCCTACGGCGTCAAGGGAGTCGGTGAGCCGCCCGCGATCTCCTCGACCGCGGCTGCGGCGGCGGCCCTAAGAGCTGCCAGCGGCAAACCGCTACGGCGCGTTCCGGTGCGCCCCGACGACATCGCGGGTCTGTCTTGAGGTCCCGGGCGCGGCTCATCGCGGTGGCGCGAGGTGACGAGCCGCCCGATCTGGTGGTTACCGGCGCACATGTGTTCTCAGCCTTCACGAAGGAATGGATCGACACCGATGTCGCCGTCGCCGACGGACGGATTGCGGGACTTGGGAAGTTCGATGGGGGAGAATGCATCGATGCGTCGGGCCTCTATCTCGCTCCCGGCTTCATCGATGCCCACATGCACATCGAGTCGTCCAAGCTCATGGTCGATGAGTTCGTGCGCGCGGTCCTCCCGCACGGAACCACGGCTGTAGTCACCGATCCTCACGAAATCGCCAACGTTCTGGGAACGGACGGGATTCACTGGCTGCTCGATGTCTGCGAGGGCCTCCCCGTGGAGATCTTCGTGATGGCGTCGTCTTGTGTGCCGGCGTCCGACTTCGAGTCTCCTCGCCGCGCCCTCACCACCGGTGACATGGAGTCGATCCTGCGCCGCTCGCATGCTCTGGGTGTTGCCGAGATGATGAACTACCCGGGCGTGATCGCTGGCGACGAAGCGCAGCTCGACAAGCTCGAGGTCAGAGGCGCCACCCATATCGACGGCCACGCCCCCGGGGTCAGGGGCCGGGCGCTCGACGCCTACCTGGCCGCGGGCATCCGCTCGGACCATGAATCAACTACCTATGAAGAAGCACTCGAGAAGCGGCGCAAGGGTATGTGGGTGCTGATTCGAGAGGCTTCGAACGCCCGCAACCTGGAGGCGCTCGTCCCGCTGGTGAAAAACTTCGGCCCCGACTTCTGCGCCTTCTGCACCGACGACCGTGAGCCCGACTTCCTGGTGCGTGAGGGCCACATCAATCAGATGGCGCGGGCCGCGGTCGAGCAGGGCGTCTCGGCGGAAGACGCCATCCTGCTGTCGTCGCTGCACCCGGCCCTCTATCACGGGCTCGAGGACTCGGGGGCGATCGCTCCCGGCTTCAAAGCGGATTTCCTCCTGCTCGAGGACCTCGAAAGCTTCCGCCCTCTGTCGGTATTCAAGGCCGGACTACTGGTGGCGGAGGGAGGCCGTGCGCTGCCGTTTCCCGCCGCCGAGGTCCCGCTGTGGGTGCGGCATTCGGTGCGCCTGCCTGCCATATCTCCCGAGAGCTTCACGATCTCTGTGAGAAAGCCTCGGATGCGGGTGATCGAGATCATCCCGGGCCAGTTGCTCACGAACTGCGTTGTTCGCCGGCCGCAAGCCAATGGGGGCCGGGCTGCGGCGGATCCCAATACCGATCTCGCCAAGATCGCCGTGATCGAGCGCCACCACGCCACCGGAAGAATCGGGCTGGGCTTCGTCACGGGCTTCGGCTTGAAGAGAGGAGCGTTCGCGTCGACAGTCGCGCATGATGCTCACAACGTCGTGGTGGTGGGAATGGACGACGACGACATGGCGCTGTGCGCGCGGAGGCTCCAGACCATCGGCGGGGGCATAGTGGTGGCGGCGGGCAACGAGGTGCTCGCCGAGCTTCCGCTTGCGGTCGCCGGCATACTGTCGGAGGAACCGTTCGAAACCGTCGTCTCGAGGCTCGACGACGCCCACTCCGCGCTGGCTTCACTGGGGGTCGAGGTCGAATCGCCGTTCATGACCTTGAGCTTCCTCGCGCTCTCGGTGATCCCCAAGCTCAAGATCACCGACCGGGGTCTGGTCGACGTCGACGAGTTCGCGCTGGTGCCGTTAGAGCTCGACTAAACCGCCCGCCGAGTGGTGGTAAATGGCTACTGTGTGACCAGATACCACCACTCGGCAACAGAACGGACTTGTGTTACAGCTCTAGGCTTTCGGGGGTTCTCCCACTCCTCCTGAACCAGAGCCGATCCTCACGAAAATCGAGCTGCCGCCCTCGACCACGGTGCCGAGACGCAGGTTTTGCTTGTCGGCGAGCTTGCGGCCGATGCGCAGCTTGACACCGACGTTGTTGTTGGGGATGTCCGTCCTCATCTTCTGGAGCAGGTCGTCGAAGGAAGCCGCTCCTCCCACAAATCCTGGGTGGTGGCCGGGCCCGCCGTAGACCTGTATGTCGCCATCGCGCCGGGCGTCCTTGGGCACCCGCACCTTGAGCTCCACGACCTTCTTGGAGAGAGTCTCGTCGTAGGGGTTGAGGGTCACTCGCAGGGCAATGCGCGAACCGGGGTTCGCCCGCACCCGCCGGGTCTTCTCGAAGGGTGAGCCGTCGACCGACACCAGTACCTTCGACACCGCGTACTGACGGATCGCCTCGCGCACGGTGACGTTTGAGAAGTCGACCCCGGTGAACTCGATGTCCTCGAAGTTCTGCAACGCAAGCCTGAAAATCATTTGGTCGAACTCGTGGATGGCCTCGTAAGGCAGGTCGTATTGAGTCGATACCATATTGCTACGCGTCAGCGTCCAAGGGCTGCCGTCCGCTCTCGTGCCGGTGACCGTCCACTCGACGTCGCCGCTACCCCCCGAGTACTGGTCCATCGTGCCGATGATCTGCAGGTACTCGTGATACGACGACAGGTACGGAAAGATGAACTCGTCGTCGCTCGGCACTACGTCGGTCTGGCCGTCCTGCGTGCGGCCTGTGTTCCGGGCCGTAGTCGTAGAAGTGATCGGGGAGGTTGCGGGCAGGGGACCGAAGTCGGCCCGTATGCCTGCGAAGCGGTCTTGGTCGACCGTGCCTACAGCGCCGGTGACATTGGCGAGCTTGAAGGGACTGAACACCGGGTCCGGGTAGATCGTCAGCGCGTTGGCGCTGTTGGCTCCGAACGATGCTTTTCCCTCGAACAGGAACGGGTGACCAAAGGCCATCGCCATGCCATCGCACTGGAACGTCGTCGTGCCGATGGCGGCGAAGGTGAGATCGCCGTAAGACAAGGCGGCGGCGAAGTTGCTGCCCGGGATCATGTCGGCCGGAGTCGCCGCGGCCGCGGTGGCCGAGGCCGATGCGCCGGCGAACAAGCGCACCCTGGCGCCTTGTTTGTTCAACCTCTTCTGCATCCGTGCCAGGACCTTGGACGCCCCCGGGACGCCTGCGCCGGAAACGCTCACCGGCACCTTGAGCTGGACGATGGCGTCGGGGACCTCCGACACCGTCGCCGATGTGGCCTCGGCCACATCCGCCTGCATGGATGTGGAGAGGCTCACCTTTGCAGGCAGTCTCGGGGCGGGGGCCGCGTAACTGAGCACCTTCTCCATGTCCTCCGCCGCGGTCAGCCCGATAACGTGGGAGGGCCCGAAGCTGAAGCCGAACGAGACCGCGCCGACGAGCTTGTCGGTGCCGCCGTCGGTCACGTAGACGGGCGAACCCGACATGCCGTACCACACGCCCCCGACCTTGTCGATGGCGGGGCTGTGGACTTCGGCCAGAATCAGGTCGCGGCCGGGCAGCAGCGCGTCAGGGTAGACGCCCAGGATCTCGGCATCGAACGGCTCGGGAGTCGTGCCTTTGGAGACGGTGTAGCCGGTCCCGTTCATGCCGGCCTGGACGTCGGCCACCGGCATCACGGTGGGGCAGTCGGTGGTGGGAGCGGAGTTGGCCGGAGTTATCGCCAGCGCCCCCATCAGTGCTACTCCGGTAGACAACGCGGCAAGCCTCTTCGACGGGCCCGCCCGGCGCATGCTCATACAATTCCTCCCACGCTATAAGGTCCGCGGCGCGAACCTCTCCCACCACAAGCTCGATTGTCGTCGAGTATTCATCTGACGTGCAAGGGCTTGCTTAAGTTGCGTAGAGAGCGAAATCGGGCCGAGTGACGTTGATAGGTCTCTGTAGCCATCGCCGAGCCGACTCACCTGACGGTGGGCCGCGGCTCCCCAGCGCCCTACTCAGAGAAGCACATCCCACCGCCGGGCCCGGACTTTGGCCGGTACTCAAACGCGCGTAGCGCGCGCCTGGGTACCAAATCCGTACTCCAGGGCGCGTCGCGCGCGATCCACTACCTGATCGCCCGGCCCCCGGTTC
>DASRPA010000088.1:0-4398 GCA_035646635.1 Actinomycetota bacterium
ATCTCGATCGCTGGTTCTGGTGGGCGACGCATTCACGGCTAAAACCGCTGCGCGATTTCGCATGGATGCTCAGGCGCCACGAGGACGGCATCCTCGCCTACTTCGACTGCCGCATCGACAACGGCGCTACGGAAGCCATGATTATCTGCACCCCTTAGGCAAGCGTCCTCCACGTAACTGAGCTGCCTTGATTCCTCTTGAACGACTCGTTATCTCGACCAATGTCTCCGAGGTTGTTGACGTAGCCTTCCGCCCTCTGCATTATGCGAACATATGTTCGCTATGGAGCCCGGCTCGTGATCGTGCAGAAGGTCGTGATGCCCGCTACGGGAGTGGTGTCGTTCACCGTGCTGGGGGACGACCTCGCTCCGGTGGAGGCAGCGGAGAGATACCTCGCCCACCTCAGCGGCATCGAGCGCTCACCGAACACCGTGCGCGCCTACGCTCACGGCCTCAAGCTGTGGCTCGAATTCCTCGCGCCGCGCCAGGTGGACTGGGACGCGGCCGGGGTGGAGGACGTCTCGGGCTTCGTGTCGTGGCTGCGTTGCCCGGATCAGAATGTGATCGTTCTCGACGCCAACGCCGGCCAGCGATCGGCGGCCACGGTCAACCGGCACCTCGCCGCGGTGTTCGGCTTCTACGACTTCCACGCGCGCTCAGGCGTGGAGCTGGCCGCAAGCCTCGTCGCTTGGCGCCGCGTCTCCCGCGGCTCCTACAAGCCGTTCCTGCACCACGTCACCAAGGGCAGACCGATCCCCACCCGGCCCATCAAGCTCAAGGTGGCAAAGCGCATCCCGTGCACGCTCACCGACGAGGAGCTGCGCGCTATCCTCGCGGACTGCGAGCGCTTGCGCGACCGCTTCCTGCTGGTGTTGCTGATGGAGACCGGCATGCGCGTCGGCCAAGCGTTGGGTCTGCGACACGCCGATTTCTCGAGCCGGAGTCGCGAGGTCGCAATCGTGCCCCGCGCCGACAACGCCAACGGTGCCCGGGCCAAGTGCTCGAAAGTTTCGGTGATCCCAGTCTCCACCGGTCTCGTGCGTCTCTACAGCGACTACATGCACACCGAATACGGCACGCTCGACTCCGATTACGTGTTCGTCAATCTGTTCGCCGAGCCGCGGGGCCGCCCGCTGCGCTACCACGCCGTCGCGCGCCTCGTCTCCCGGATCAGAAAGCGCACCGGCATCACCTTCACGCTTCACACGCTGCGTCACACCCGTGCCACCGAGCTGATCCGCAAGGGCGTCGCCATCGAGGTGGTCTCAAAGCTGCTCACCCACTCGTCGGTGGCGACCACGAGCCAGGCCTACGTCCATCTCGAGGCCGAGGACCTTCGCGTCCAGCTCGTTGCGACAGGGATATGGGATGGGGAGCGGGGCACACCGTGAGCGCCATCTCCCCGCAGAGGTTACCGGAGCACAACTCGTTTCTGTCCAAGCTGTTCGCCGCGGTGCGCCCGGAGTTCCGCGGCGACCTCATCAGGCCCGATGCCGACGACCCGGTCCTCGGACGCGGCACGTGCGTGGTCGAGCGGTGCTCAAGGCTCACGTGGGCCAAGGGCATGTGCACAGCACACCACAATCGGTGGAGGCGAGAAGGGATGCCGGAGGTCGCGCGGTTTCTACACACGACCGCACCGATCAAAGAGCGCGCAAACTCCGGACGCGTCGACGCGTTCGATCTCAGCGCCCTCTCCGCCCAGGCCAAGCTAGAGGTCGCGTATGCGCTGCAGTGCCGCAGCGACGCCCGTGGGGCCGGTATTTATCGCGCCGCGGTCGGACACGCGGTCGACCTCATCTGCTCGTCGGGTGCGTCGTCGCTGCTCGATCTTCCGTTGGAGCACTGGCTATCGGCCGTCCGAGATGAAGTGATCAGAGACACGTCTCGCACGGGCGCGCTCGTCCGTTACGCGTACCGGTGCCTCGAAGACCTCGACGCCGGCGGCGACGTCGAGATCGAATACGCGAAGGACTCCTGGGAGGCCTCCAGGTTGGGCATCGTTGTCCGTCGGGCGCCCCGGCGGCTCCCGTTTGCTCCCATCGCCCAGCCGTGGCTCAAGGCCGCGGTCAAGCGATGGGCGAGGTTCCGCCTTGCCACCGGGAAAGCTTTCGGAACGGTCCACGTCGACATCATGGCGCTGATCTGGTTCGCCGCTTTCTTAGATGCCAAGCATCACGAAGCTGGGGACGAGTCGATCATCACCAGGGAGACGCTGGAGAGCTATCTCGCATGGCTGGCATCGTCGCACCTGGTGATCCACACCAAGGGCACATACCTCGCCTCGCTGCGCTGCTTTCTGGATCACTGCCGGCGACACGGTTGGCTCGAGAGGCTTCCGGCGCAGGCGATGCTCTACCACGATGACTTCCCGGGCCGCGGCGAGGACTTGCCCCGGTTCATCTCCGAGTCCGTCATGAGCCAGCTTGAATCCGAGGCCAACCTGGCACGGCTTCCCGATGCAACCACACGTCATCTCGTGATCGTGCTGATGGAAACTGGCCTGCGCGCAGGCGACGCTTGCAGTCTTCCCTTCTCCTGCGTACTTGAGGACAGCTCCGGGTGGCCGTGCTTGCGCTTCCACAACTCCAAGGTGTCAACGGATCAGCTCATCCCTTTGAGCGCCAAGGCTGCCACAGCTGTGCGCTCGCAGCAGGAGGAAGCCGGACGGCGCTTCCCGCAAGGATCTCCGTGGCTCTTCCCCGCGCTGAGAAGCAACCCCGACGGGGCGAGGCCTTATCCCTACGGCACCTTGGGGCCGCGCCTCACTCGCTGGCAGATCACCATCGGTCTCAAAGACGAGTCCGGCCGCCCAGTCCATGTCAGCCCTCATCAGTTCCGCCACACGGTCGGCACCCGGCTCATCAACGGCGGTGTCCCCCAGCACGTCGTGCAGAAGCTCCTGGGCCACGCCAGCCCACAGATGACCGCGCGCTATGCCCGCATCCATGACTCCACGGTGCGAGAAGAGTTCGACCGCTATCACCAGAGCAGGGTCAACATCCTGGGCGAGGCCTTGGGCTATGACCCGGACGCTCCGACCGCCAACGCCGAGTGGGTCAAGCACAACCTCGCCCGGGTGCAGGCGAGCCTGCCCAACGGCTACTGTGGCCGGCCGCCGCAGCAGGACTGCCCTCATCCAAACGCGTGCCTCACGTGCCCGGACTTCCAGACCACCATCGAGTTCCTGCCGGTTCACAGACAGCAGGCGGAGAACAATCGCGTCCTCATCGCCACGGCGGAGACGAACGGGAACAGCCGGCTCATCGCCAACCACCGCAAGGTTCAAGAGAGCCTCGACCGGATCGTCCCGGCGCTCGAGGCGCTGGAGCCAAGCGAGGAGGGCGGCGATGAGATCTGACAACTCGCGCTTCATCGTGGCGGCGGCCAAGGAGCGGCGCGATGCGGCTCTCCGCCGGGCGTATGAGGCCATCAATCGCGTCAACGAGGCCGGGGAACCGGTCACGTTCGCGGGCATCGCTGCAGCCGCCTCGGTGTCGAGGGGATGGCTTTACCGCCAGCCTCACATCCGCACCGAGATCGATCGCCTTCGCGTCGCCCGAGCACAGGTCTCACGTTCAGCGCCGCCGATTGCACAGCAAGGTTCCGAGGAATCGCAACGCCGCCGCATCGAAGCTCTGCTCGAGGACAACAAGCGCCTTCGCGATGACTGCCGGGAGCTCCGCGAGCAGGTGGCCCGGCTACTCGGCGAGAACCGCATGGCCCGGGTCCAGGCATAGCCTTGAAATTCAACCTTCCCGTGCCGCCTAATCTCCCTCGACGACATGTCGTTGACGCAGGCATGCTGGTCGCGGGGTCCTTTTTTGGAATCGCTGCAGATAACCATGAACAACAACGCGAAGGCCGTGGCTCACCGGGCGCGCGGTTACCGTACCGAGAAAGCCTTCACGCTCTCACTGCTTCACTGCCTCGGAGGCCTGGAACTGCCCGAAACCGCGCACAAATTCTCGTGAGGAGCCTGTTTTTAACGACGCGCCATGGCGGCTCGTTGGAAGAATCATCCAGCAGCGGCGGGCCTTGTATTCATGTGACGAGCCTGCTCGCGTCTACTTCGAGAGCCTAAAGCTGCGCCCAGTTCTTCGACTTCGAGCTCGTGATGGGCTCGCTCAATCGCCGGTTTCCTCGAAGACATCGCCTCGGGCCGCCGGTCTTGCGCAATTTGCTTAGGCCGCCGGCTAAAGCCCTCTCGGCCGCGCGCCGATAGACCCTCTGCAAGCTGGATTATCAGCGCAGTCTAAAGGCAAACCCGCCGCAAGGCGGCGACGCAAAGCCACGGGGCCTCGTTGGGGGCCAGCCGAGCTACCTGTAGCAGGGACGGTCCGACGCGGGCCGCCACTCGCAGGCGAAGCGCAACGGTTCGTCATGTCGTTTACAAGT
>DASRPA010000089.1:0-2489 GCA_035646635.1 Actinomycetota bacterium
CGAGCCACATCTCGATACGGTGCTGTATATCTGGACGCTTGACGCTCCAGCATCGATCGTTCTCGAGCGGTTAGCCTGATCAAGTAAGGGCTCAGTCTCGACATGTGCTCTCCTCTCGTCAAGGAAAGCATGTTCGGAACAAGCCCTCAATAGGTGGATTTAATTACACTATCGTAATTATGTGGGAGGGTACTAAGCCGGCGTGGGGGTCGTCTGCTGCTGGAATGAGGCGAACGGTGGGGGACCGAGTATCTCAATGGTGTCGCTTCGCTCGGCGACCTCACGTATCCTCGCGAAATCGGGCGGCCGGGACCCAGGGACCGCATCCGGGTTGGCTGGCTCGCACAGCTCGCGGTATTGCACCTCTGCCCATCCCGTCCCGGGTACCGTCAGGCAGAGTAGGCGCGCGTTCTCGGAGGTCACGAGAAAGGCGTGTGGCACGCCGCGCGGCGCCACGAAGACGCCGCCCTCGCCGACGCGATGCTCCTGGCCGTGGATGTACACGAGGATCTCGCCCTCGAGCACGTAGGCTACCTCGTCATCGTCAGGATGGAGGTGGAGGGGCGTGGGCTTGCCGAGTACCTCGCGATCCTCAAACAGAGCGAACGTGCCGCCCGTCTCCGCCGAGGTCGCCTTCATCGTAAAGAGCCCGCCGCCGGCGAACCAGAGCTGCTCGCCCTCGCCGCCCTGTCGGATCACCGAAACTGCACTAGTCATGAGCTACCCTCCTTGGCTAACATGGGACTATGATGTCCATGACACTACAGGTACCATAATGGATATGTCAATCCCATATGAACAGACTGGCCGAACGCACCAGAAGGCGCGCACCCGCAACGCCCTCATCGCAGCGGCGCGCCAGCTGCTCGCGGAGGGAGTGCAGCCGACCGTCGAAAGGACCGCCGATCGGGCGGGAGTCTCGCGCACCACCGCCTTCCGCTACTTCCCCAACCAGCGCGCACTGGTGGTCGCGACGTACCCCCAGATCGAGGAACGGTCGCTGCTGGGGTCGGCGGCCCCCCAAGATCCGATGGCCCGGCTGGAGGCTGTCACCCAGGAGATTACGCGCCAGATCCTTGATTACGAACCGGAGCTGCGCGCGCAGCTACGCCTGTCGCTCGAGCCAGGACCCAGGCAGCCAGACGAGCTCCCGCTTCGCCAAGGCCGAGGCATCGACTGGATCGAGGACGCGTTGATTCCGCTGCGCAAGCTCATCCCAGAACGCGAGCTTCATCGGCTCGTGCTCGCCATACGTGCCACGCTTGGTATCGAAGCCCTGGTCTGGCTCACCGACGTCGCCGGGGCCTCCCGCGAGGAAGCCGTCGACATCATGCGCTCATCAGCCCGCACCCTGCTGGGATCCGCCATCGCTGACACTGACGCGGCCCCTGCCCGACAGCGCGGCCAAGGGGCCTAGTTACTCAGATCCCTAAGGGCTCGTTTCCATTGCCTCAAGGAACGCCATACGTCGAGCTGAGCTGCAGAAGCCGCGTGCGCCCCTTTCGTTCGACTCCCCCCAGGATTCAAACCTGCGCACCTCCCGGGAAGGAACCTCGGAGTGGTCGCGCCCGGGAGCCCCTGACACCGCTTTGGCCCCGACACGATTTCGACACGCGCGCGACGCAAAACGTTGACAAGCCAAGACAAGCCCGAATCCACCGATTGAGGCTCTTATCTGATCGGATGCAGGCCTGACGTCCGCGGTCCCACCCCAACATATGAACGGGAACCACAAAACGCGCAGGAGGCAACGAGAAAGAGGGCTTTCTGTCTTCTTATGCATGACCGGCGGCCCACCCCTAAAACTCCTGGTCAGAGGGGGTTTTGGGTGTGAGAGAAGGGTCGAGATCTGAGCTACTACCAGGAAAAAACCATGCAGTTGGCGGAGGGTCAAGTTTTCGAGCCTGTCGCCGGTGTTCGCCGACCACATCGCAGCCGACCCGAGACCGCGGCATGACGAGCCCAGAGATGGTCAGAAATACGGTGTCGTCGGCCAAGCCTTCGGGGACTAAGTACTGCCACCGGACCACGCATATGCGCTGCGGGTGGCTGTCCACGAGCTAATCGACGAGTTCTGTGAAGATGTCGCGGCTCTCCTCGAGGCACCGGAAAAGATTGAAGAAGCGTCGATGAGCCGCTACCTGCCTCGCTGTTACCGGGGAAGGTACAGTCCCCTGTTCGCCAAGCAATTCCTGATGTCTACTTCCGCCGTCGCCTGGAAGCTGGCTCAACCCGAGTGGCATCCTCTGGCGTGCATCGCGGAAGAGCTTGCCCTGAACGCAGTGGTCCGAAAGGCGGAGGCTTTCCTGGAGGACCAAGGAAAGAAGGCCGATTTCGCGCTGTTCCAGGACTCCGCGCTGGAGGACCTCGACTTCGAGGTCATGTTCGACCCGGCATGGGATGGGTACGCGGTAGAAACCTCGCTTGCCTTCGAGTACAGGTTCTCGCCTTTCCGGGACGACGAGCCGACCCATCCGTATTCGCCATCT
>DASRPA010000090.1:0-3661 GCA_035646635.1 Actinomycetota bacterium
CGTCTTGCGTCTGAGCTTCTGACCCGGAACCCACCCGGAAATCCGTCAGTATCGCGACACCTCTTGGCACCCTCCAACAACGGGTGGTATGCACCCGGGAAGGAGGACAGCGATGGAGGAAGGTGCGCCGCGCCGGAGACGCCGGCTGTCGGCCGAGGACAAGTGGCAGATCTTCGTCGAGGCGTCCGCCAAGGACGCCAAGGTGGCCGACGTGATGCGGCGCTGGCGCATCGACTCGTCTCAGCTGGCGCGCATCCGAAGCCAGGTCAGAGAGGGCGCTCTCACACAGCTGAAGAAAGGCCCCGGGCGCAACCCCAAGGACCAGGAGAAGGAGGCCCTGAAGGCCGAGGTGTCACGCCTCGAGGACGCGTTCAAGGAGGTGTCGATCGAGAACACCCTGCTCAGAAAAAAATCGGGCTGGGCTTGACCGGTGCCCTCCGTGGGACGCGGCTTCCCGCGGAGATCAAGCTCGCGCTCATCGGCGCCATCACGGAAGCCAAAGATGCCGGGTTCACGATCGTGCGCGCATGCGATGTGGTGATGCTCGAAGCGCGTCGTTTCCACCGCTGGGTGGACGGTCGCGATCCCAAGATCCTCACCGTCGACGATGTCGCCGACGAACCGCCGGTGGCCAAGACGACACCGCATCAGATCACCGCGGACGAACGAGCCGCGATCATCGAGGCGGCGCGCGACGAGGCCAACTCGGACAAGGCGCACCGCAAGCTCGCACACCACCTGTCCCGCACCGCTAAGGCGTTCGTGTCGGAGTCGACGGTGTTGCGAGTGCTGCGCTCGGTCGCGCTCGTGGGTCGCTTCCACGGGCGCGCAGGCAAACCCAAGCCAGCCAAGCCCCAGACCGCGGTCGAGGCTCCCAACGAGATCTGGGCGTGGGACATCGAGCGCCACGAGGCGCTCTGGAACCGTGCGGTGATGAAAGGACACCGCCTCCGGCCTCTCGCAGGAGTCCGGTGAAGCTGGGGGCAGCCCGATCCCAGGGAACGCGGGTGAGGGCGGCAAGCAGCCCCGACTACGCCGGGACGTGCCAGCACCGTCAGATGGTGCGGGTCCGGCAAGCAAGACGGGAAGGTGTAACGACGGTGAACCAGTGCAGCAAAGCCTCTCAAGCGAAAACCACCAGCTCGAACCTGACGGATCTGGGCTGGGTTGCAGCGCGCACCCGTGCTACACACGGGGAACTCCTTAGGCCGGTTAATGTCGCTGGCCGGGAGGCCACGTCGAAGGTCTGCGGCGTAGACGTGGCGAAGCTGCAGGGGCATAGCTGGGCACCTAACCCGACCAACGGTTCCGGAGGGAACGTGGGAACCATCCCGGCGGACCCCTTCCCGGCCAGCATCTTGCTGGTCGGCGGGAAGGTCCGTTGCCGACCGATGCCACCGGGATGGGGCGTAGGGCCCGTATTAGTCCGAGTCCGGGAAAGCCGGTCACATGGCGAAGGGGTCCAGCGAGTTCGCGGCATTGCTGCTGCGCGTGGAGGTCGCCGGTGAATACCGGCGCGTCCTGGCCCAGCCTCAGCGAGGCTGAGTCGCGAGTACATGCGATGCAGACGAAGCTGCACCAATGGGCGACCACCGATCCTGGCCGCCGATTCGATGACCTTGGCAACCTCGTCTACGACCCGGCGTTCCTCGTCGTGGCGTGGAACAGGGTCAGGGGCAACAAGGGCGCACGCTCGGCAGGCGTCGATGGAGTTGCTCCGCGCTCCATCACAACCAAGGCCGAGACATTCCTCGGCGGGCTGCGAGACGACCTCAAGGCCCGTCGGTTCGTCCCGACACGGGTGCGGGAGAAGATGATTCCCAAAGGCGGGCGCAAGTTGCGTCGCCTGGGCATCCCGACCGCAGCCGACAGGGTCGTGCAAGCCGTGTTGAAGCTGGTGCTCGAACCCATCTTTGAGGCGGATTTCAAGCCGTGTTCCTACGGCTTCCGCCCCAGGCGCCGAGCCCAGGACGCTATCGCCGAGATTCATTACCTCGGTTCGCCTACTCGGAACTATGAGTGGGTGTTCGAGGCCGACATCACGGCGTGCTTCGATGAGATCGACCACACCGCCCTTATGGGACGGGTGCGACATCGCATCGGGGACAAACGCATCCTGGCTCTGGTGAGGGCGTTCCTGAAGGCAGGCATCCTGACCGAGGATGGTGTCAGCAGGGCCACGATCACCGGCACCCCACAAGGTGGGATCCTCTCACCGCTGCTGGCCAACATCGCTTTATCCATTCTGGACGAGCACTTCACGCGCAGGTGGGAAGCGCTTGGTCCACAATGGACACGCGCCAAGCGACGCCGCGCCGGGGTCCCGGCCTACCGCCTCATCCGCTATGCGGATGACTTCGTGGTCATGGTCGGTGGCACCCGCGACGATGCCGAGGCGTTGTGGGATGAGGTCAGCACGGTGCTTGGGCCGATGGGCTTGCGCCTATCGGAACACAAGTCGGGGGTCGTCCACTTAGACGAAGGCTTCGACTTCCTTGGGTGGCACATCCAGCGCCGCCGCAAACGGGGCCACAACGGCAAACGAGCGGTCTACACCTACCCGTCGAAGAGGGCACTCGCCTCGGTGACGGGCAAAGTGAGATCGCTCACCCGCCGCCACAAGCATCGAACGCTCGCCGACCTGCTGCGCGCAGTCAACCCGGTGCTGCGGGGATGGTGTAACTATTTCCGTCATGGCGTGTCGTCGCGGACCTTCGGCTACGTCGACCACTTCTCGTGGTGGCGCATAGTCGGCTGGCTCCGCAAACGTCACTCCGGGCTGAACTGGGGAACGCTTCGTCGCCGGCATCTCCCCAACTGGGAGATACGTGACGGCGGAGTGCAGATGTTCCGGCCACAAGCGATAGTGATCGACCGCTATCGGTACCGGGGCACCCGCATTCCCACACCATGGACGAGCTTTCAGCCAGGATCACTCGCACCAACGGCATGAACTCGGGGAGAGCCGGATGCGTGGAGACGCGCACGTCCGGTTCGGAGGGCGGACCGAGGAAACGGACCGAGAGAAATCTCGGCACCGCGCCTCGGTCCGACCCCTACTCCTACTGTCGCGTCGGCGACTCGTTCTGGTACCTGATCGCGATCATCGACATGTTCTCTCGCAAGATCGTCGGCCATGCGGTGCGACCGAGCGCGACCTCCGACGATGTCAAGGACACCTTCGACAAGGCTCTCGCCAACGAAGGACTTCTGGTGATGGATGCCAAGATGCCGGCCTCGCTGTCGGATCGCGGCCCGCAGATGCGCTCCAAGACGATCCGCCGGTTCTTCTACGACCTCGGCATCAAGCAGATGTTCTCGCGACCGAGGACGCCGGCGGACAACGCCACGATCGAAAGCTTCTTCGCCACGATCAAGGGCGAGCGCCTTTACTTCGGCACCTACTCGAACCCGATCGAGCTCGCATCCGACGCTGACGCATTCGTCATCTTCTACAATGAAGCGCGTCTTCACATGGGGATCGGGTTCGTGACCCCGGCCGAGAAGCACGACGGTCGATCCGATGGGATCATCGCCGCGCGCAAGGCCGGCATGAAGCGAGCGCGAGAGGAACGATTGCAGGTCAACCGAGGATGCTCGGAGGGATCAGATGCTGCTTAATTCCCTGCGGGACTGTGTCAAAGGCTCTGACGCAGGCGGC
>DASRPA010000091.1:0-19883 GCA_035646635.1 Actinomycetota bacterium
CAGCTCGACACCAACAAGTACCCGACCGACATCAAGGTCACCGACGAAGAGATCGCTGCGGTCCCGCTACGCAAACACGACTTCCACGGCGAATGGAATTACACAATCCATAAGCCGAGGGCGTCCAGGAACCGGTTATCCTAATAACAACCATGTTATTTCCTTACGAGCCCTTAGATAGCCGCGACCATCTCGGCCCGTAGCAGAGCCGCTGCGGACGACATGGCACGCATCTTTCCGTTCGCAGAGTGACGCGACAGATACTTCATCCCGCAGTCTGGGGCGATCACGACGTGATCCGCTTCAACTAAGGGCAGGGCTCGGCGAACGCGCTCGACGACCAGCTCCCCTTTCTCGACGTCGTTGGTAGAAAGGTCAATGACTCCCAAGATGATTACCTTGCCTGCCAGGTCGGCGAGCACACCGAGATCAAGATTCGACTGTGCGGTCTCGATCGAGATCTGGTCGCAGGCGCAATCGGCGAGCTCTGCAAGGAAAGAATAGGTCGAGGGCCGGTCGTGAATAATCGCCGCATAGCCGAAGCAGATGTGGACCGCGGTCGTGCCCCCCACATCGTCGAGCGCCCGGTTCAGCGCCTCTAACCCATATGCACGTGCGGCACCGGGCCGGCTCTCCATATAGGGCTCGTCGACCTGCACGATGTCCGCCCCGGCGGCGAACAGATCCCGAATCTCCGCGTTGCAAACATCCGCGTACGCCATGGCCAGCGATTGCTCGTCCGGGTAGAAATCGTTCTGCGCCTGCTGAGACATAGTGAACGGGCCCGGTACGGTCATCTTTATCGGGCGATCGCTATGAGCACGGAGAAACGCAACGTCATCCTCGCCGATGGGCTGAGGGCGTCGGATCGGGCCGACGACCCGGGGGACGGGGTTGGGATGTCCGCTGCGGTCGAGGGCGGTGCCGGGATTATCGAGGTCCAGTCCATCGAGGGCTGTTGCGAAGTGGTTGGAATAACTCTCCCTCCGCATCTCACCGTCTGTGATGATGTCAAGTCCTGCATCTTCCTGGGCTGCGATCGCAACGACCGTGGCATCCTCTTGGGCCTGTGGAAGATGATCGGCCTCGACTCTCCACAGCTCACGGGCTCGGACGCGCGGCGGAAAGCGGCCGGCGAGCTTCGCCCGGTCGATCAACCATTCCGGCTGCGGGTAGCTGCCCACCAGCGAAGTGGGAAAGAGCGGCAAAGAAGTCACCCGTCAATGTTCCGTGCAGTCACGAAGCCTTGCCCATCATCGCTTCGACCAGGCGACGCAGCGCACCTTCGAGCCCTGCTTGTTTCGCCACCTCGTAGAGCGACGCGTCTGGGCCTTGCCGGGGCCGAGTGAGGTCGGCATCGGGCAGAGGCAGATCGGTGGGGATCGTGGCGACCTGGGCGGCTCGCTTGACATAGTCGATATCGCGCCTGACCTTTCCGATGGCCACCCCAGGACTCGAGGAGTTCGCAGCTTCCAGAACGCCGTCGAGGCTCCCGTAACGCGCCACCAGTGAGCTCGCCAGCTTCTCGCCAATTCCTCGCACTCCGGGAAGGCCATCGGAAGGATCCCCTCGTAGCACCGCGAAATCCAGATAGGCACGTCCCGGAATTCCGTAGCGGGCCTCGATGTAACCCTCGTTCACCTCATCCATCTTGCTGACACCACGGCGCGGATAGAGGACGACCACCTTGGGATCCCGCACCAGCTGGAAAAGATCTCGGTCGCCGGACACGATAGCGACGCGCCCGGGGGCTCGCTCCGCCAGCGTTCCGATAACGTCCTCGGCCTCGCATCCGGGGTGCCCAACCACTGCAATCCCACAACCCTCCAAGATCTCGAACAACACCGGCAGCTGGGGGGCCAATAGCTCCTCGGCCTTTTCCTGGGCACTGCCTTCGTCTGCCCGGACGGCCTTGTAGGAATCGATCAGCTCTACCCGCCACTGGGGGCGCCAATCCTCATCGGCTGCGCAACAGATGAAGTCCGGATCGTTGTCTGTGATGAGCCGGGCGAGCATCCCCAGAAAACCATGGGCTGCGTTAATAGGGCTGCCGTCCGGGGCAGTGACGGTGTCGGGGGTCGAAAACAACGCTCTGTAAATAAGGCTCGCCGCATCGATGAGGAGTGTCGGCCCGGCCGCCATCAGGCCGAATGACCTCCCCGGATCAGCGGAGGTCTCCTCCCCCCAGCGGATCCGAACGATAGCTCAGCTTCTGGTCGCCTATTCACCCAAAGCAATTCTTCCTCTACGCCCTCCCCTTGAGCATCAAGTTCCAGTACATGAAAGGGAGACCGTAACGCTTCAGCAGCCACATGTCGTATCGCTCCTTTTGTAAGTTAATAAAGGGGATAGTCGGTGTGGGCTTCATCGTGTAGTCGAACTCAGCAAGCAGCATTCGGTTGCGGGCGGTGGTCAGTGGGCAGGACCCATATCCCGAGTAGGAGGCGGGTAACTGCCTACCGTCCATAGCGGCCAGTAGGTTCTTTGCTACGACCGGCGCCTGCTTGCGGATGGCAGCACCAGTCTTGGAGTTGGGCGTGCTTCCGGCATCGCCCAAAGAGAAGATATTGGAGTAGCGAGCATGCTGGTGCGTGTGCTTGTCGACCTGCACGTATCCACCTGGATTCTGTGGATCGGCAAGGGGGCTCTGTTTGATGAAGTCTGGTGCACTTTGGGGCGGCACAACATGCATAGCGTCATAGTTCAGGCTTATCTTCTGGTCAGATCCATTACGTCGATCGGCGACGATTACCTCGTGCTTGTCCGGATTGACTTCGACCAGCTCGTGTTGCAGGCGGACATCGATGCCGTAACGCTTTGCGACTTGGTCCAGTACTCGAGAAAACTCCGGGACTCCGAACATTGCCGGCGTGGGCAGGAGCAAGATCACATGGATGTTATCGAGGACACCCTTTTTACGCCACCAGTCGGCCGCGAGGTAGGCGATCTTTTGCGGAGCCGCCGCGCATTTAATGGGTCCAGCCGGCATCGTAAAGATGGCAGTCCCATTCCTCATATTTCGCAGGAACTCCCAGGTCCTCGGGGCAAGCTCCGGTGTGTAGTTGCTCGAAACCCCGTCGCGACCTAGCGTCTCGGTTAAGCCGGGCACAGCGTCCCAATCCAGCTGGATTCCCGGAGCAACGACGAGGAAATCATATCCGACCCGAGATCCGCTCCGGGTCACCAGCGCAGAGCCGTCCGGATCAAACTCTTCTACATGATCCTTGATCCAGTGCACGCCTTTGGGAATTAGGTCTGCCTGCTTGCGCACACTCTCTTTCAGCGGAGCGCAGCCTCCTCCGACGAGCGTCCACAGGGGTTGGTAGTAGTGGACCTCCTGAGCATCGATGATGGCGATATCCTCTTGTCCCGCCCGTCTGAGTCTTGCGGCAACCGAGATACCGGCCGAGCCTGCGCCGACGATAACTACGCGGTGATGCATGTCTCTCCGCCCCCCTCGGGAAACGTCGCCTGATCTCAGCTCGACCAGACATACGCCCACTCATCGTAGCGAAGCCGGACGAATCGGTCAACCATGGAAGCCCGGGCCCAGAGGAGGGGTGGCGACCCCTAGCAGCGCCTTGCACGCGCTGACAATCCCCTGGGTTCTAGCCTTACTGGCTAGGATAATGAAATGCCCACGGCCATCCCCCTTTCGGAAGCGCTAGAGACACGATGAGACATCCCTTCCCCAGCCGTGATTCCCATGTCAATAGCTATGGCGTGCGCGCCTTTGATCATGCGATGGGACTGATAGACATGCTCGGCTTAAAAGAGTGGCGAGCAAGAACAGCACATGGGATCCAGGGGACTGTATTGGAACTCGGCGCAGGCAGCGGTCGGAACGCCCCCTGGTTGAAGGATGACGCAGTGGTGATAGCGCTCGATCCCGACCTAGAGCTACTGAGATTCCAGCGCGCCAAGGGCCGCCTGCGCGGACCGGCTATCGTCGCCGTCGGTGAGGCGCTTCCATTCCGTAATTCCGCCTTCGATGCTGCCCTCGCAACACTTGTCCTCTGCAGCGTCGAGGATCAGCGACGCGTGGCGCTCGAGCTCAAGCGAACACTGCGAGTAGGTGGTGTTCTGCATGCCATCGATCACGTCGCAAGCTCAGCTCTTACCCTAGAGCGACTGCAGCAGAGGCTGGCGCCATCCTGGTATCGAATGACCGCCGGCTGCCGCATAGACCGACACACAGTGGATGTGTTGCAGGCAGAAGGCTTCGAGGTCACACACCGAGACAACGCTCTGAAAGGTGTGTTCATTCGCTATGAAGCTGCGCCCAGGACGACGACCGCTTGAGAAAACTGCTCGAAATGCTTTGGTGGTGGCCGCTGGGAAAGGTACCGGAGATAGGTGCTCGTGAGCTGGATGAGCGCCTGCGGGGAGAGGAACTCCAAGTAGTAGATGTGAGGACGAAGGTTGAGTTCGAACACGGACACATCGCCGGAGCTATTCATGCGCCCATCCAGTTACTGAAGAAACGGCTCCCGACGCTGGGGCTCGACCCAACAAAGCCCGTCGTCACGATCTGCAAGAGCGGGCATCGCTCCGTCCCGGCCACCCGGTTGTTCAAGGCGAGAGGCTTTGAGTCAATGCAGCTTCAGGATGGTATAGATGAATGGAAGAAAGAGGGCCTTCGGGTCGAGAGTTAACGCCGCAAGAGCGCGACGACTACAAGCTATCTCCCACCGAGCTATGAATGCTCGGTGGATCCTACTGAGCGCGCGGCATGCTTTCGTGCCGGATCCGCTCGCGATCTCCCGCAAAGCGAATCGCTTCATAGGCGACAAGCCCCACGACCACGGCGGTAAGAACCACGAGCGCACCCAGGGCCGGCAGCTGAGCTCCAAGCGGGAGCAGCGCAAGCACCACGGCCGCAGCTACAAGGCGCTGGATGCTCAGGATATGAGTAGCGCGCAGCTTGAATGCAGCGTGCGAAACCAGATAGAGCGATACGCCTCCGTAGAGCGCATAGAGACCGACCCCCGTGAGCGGATCGGCGAGATCGTGGTGCTCGGTGTCGCCAACGTACTCGAGCAGTTTCTTCATCCCCAACGCGAGCAACCACCCCTGTGATCAAGGGCAGATGCAGAAAGCTATAGGCGTCCCTCGCCAAGCGGGGCCGCTCGCCCTCCAGCTCATCGGCAAGTGCTCGCTCGGCCACGAGGGACGTGATATCGAAGTACATCCACCACATCCCCGCCGCCAACGCCAAACCCACCACGGCTGCCACCACGATCGGCCATGAGATCGCCAACCCGGCCACGCCGACGCCGACTGCCACGATCGACTCGCCAAGTGCCACGATCACGATGAGACCGTGACGCTCGGCGAAGTGTCCGGCCGAGCGCAGTCGCCATCCAGAAGCACCGGCGAGGAGCGTTCCGCCGCAGTCCACCAACAAGGCCACTGCCCACAGCACAGTCTGCGCCGAGCCCTCCAGTTGGGAGGCAACGAGCAGCAGAGCCGTCCCCCCGATCACGGACGGGGTGAAGCGCACCAGTTGACGTCGCAGCCCCTCGTCGTCTCCTGCGATGATCCAGAACAGCACCAGATGCAGCGCCCGAAATGCGAAATAGCACATCCCCACCACCATCGGCCCGTGCAGTCCGCCCGGCTGGTCGTTGAAGGCCTCTGGAATGGACAGGGCCAGCACGAACATGGCGGCCATTGCGGCCAGCAGCGCGATCCGGGCTGCCCCCTCATCCGCACGCACTGCATTGGCCAGCCACGCATACCCGGTCCAGCTCCACCACAGCAGGCCAAGCACCAGCAGCCCGCGGATGAGGCCGCTCACGGTCAGATCATCGGCCATGAGCGCAGTCACCTGCGTGAGCCCGAAAACGAAGACCAGGTCGAAGAAGAGCTCAAGTGGCGTGACGGACGCATCCTCCCTCGAGGTCTCCATCCGCAGGCGGGGACGAGTCACGGTCATCACGTCAGATTGTGCCAGATCTCCGCCGCCTCTCCCCCGGGTTGAACCTCGGCCAAACCGAACTTTGTGGCTCCGACCACCTCACGGGTGGTCAGGGGCTCAAAGTCGCCGGGCCCCCGGTCGACCGGGCTTGAGCAACCAGTTTTCTAAGGACACGACCCGGCCCGCCGACCCTCCCGAGCTTATGTACTATTGTTCCAGTGTCAACACAACTAATGGAGGTGGTTCGGTGGCTAAGTTCGATGAGGTCGTCTCAGCAAATGAGCAGTTCGCGTCCTCGTTCGCCAAGGGAGGCTTGCCCATGCCCCCTGCTCGCGGCCTCGCCATCCTGACTTGCATGGATGCCCGGCTTCACCCTGAGCAGTTCTGTGGACTCGACTTCGGTGACGCTCATGTCATCCGCAACGCCGGCGGCCGTGCCTCCGACGACGCCGTCCGCTCGCTCGTCATCTCACAACGCCTACTCGGAACCGACGAAATCATCGTCATCCATCACACAGACTGCGGCATGTTGACCTTCTCGAACGAGCAGCTCGCCGACAAGATCGACCAAGACCTCGGCTCCGATGCCAGTGACTGGGACTTTCTCCCATTCTCGGATCTTGAACAAAGCGTTGTCGATGATGTCGACACGCTGCGAGGCTCACCCCTCATTCCCAACGACATCCCGGTCGCAGGAGCCATCTACGACGTTGGGTCCGGAAAGCTCCATGAGGTAACGCGCAAGTAGCCAGACTCCTCCGAACGATTCCGCCCGATGTCTTGAGGCGGAGCATTACCTTCCAAGAGACTCACAAAACGGCTCATCGAGCGTTTACATGGCAGATGATGAATCTGGTGGGACTCACGGAAGGAAAGAACATGCAGACTTACACCCTCACCGAGTCGCCGATCGGCGATCTCACCCTGGTGAACACCGACGGAACGTTGAGCGGCCTCTACATGAGCGCCGGACGCTCCCCGAAAGGACCCTCGCTCGGGGAGCGCACATCAGCAGGTTTCGAGCAGGCAGCCGAAGAGCTGGCCGAGTACTTCAGTGGCGATCGCAGGGAGTTCACCGTAACCACCTCAGCACACGGGGATGTCTTTCAGCACCGCGTGTGGGCGCTATTGAGAGAGATCAGTTACGGGCAGACTCGCTCTTACGGGGCCATCGCTCGCGATCTGGGCGACCCAGCCTTGGCACGGGCTGTCGGCCTCGCCAACGCCCACAACCCGATCTCGATCATCGTCCCCTGCCACCGGGTCGTCGGTAGCGACGGCTCCCTCACGGGCTACGCGGGTGGGCTCGAACGGAAGCGCTATCTCCTCGACCTGGAGGCGCCTGCCGAGGACCGTGTTGCGGCCCTGTTCCAGGCTTAGACCTCACAATCCGGACCCTGAAACGTTTACCCGCTGTGAAATGAAGCCCTTCGAGCAGATCGTCGCCGAACACGGGCCCGCCATCCTTCGGGTATGCCGCGCAGTCCTCGGACCTCACGATGCCGACGACGCTTGGTCGGAGACATTTCTGGCGGCCCTTCGCGCCTATCCCGATCTGAGGCCGGACAGCAACATCGAAGCGTGGCTGGTCACGATCGCAAAGCGAAAGGCGATCGACCAACACCGCACGCGAGCGCGCCGCCCGGTTCCTGTAGCCCAGCCACCCGAAGTGCCGGCACCCGCGCAAGACCAGCCGGGCTCGGAAAAAACCGAGCTTTGGGAAGCCTTGCAAGAGCTCCCGTACAAACAGCGGGAAGCGGTTGCGTATCACTACCTCGCCGGTCTGCCATACGCCCAGGTCGCCGAGATTCTCGGCAACAGCGAAGCGGCGGCCAGAAGGGCCGCGGCCGACGGCATCAAGAAGTTCCGATCCATCTACAAAGGAGAGCCCGATGAACACCACTGAAGACCACGGGGCAGACATGATCGAGCAGCTCTTCTACGACGACTCGGCTGCGCAAGAGCGACTGCACGATAGGTTGGTGGCGGCGGCAGATGCCGAGGGGATTCTCGACGTCGCCTATCGCTCTATCGACACCCCCGTGGGCAAGCTGCTCCTCGCCGCCACGGACCAAGGCCTGGTCCGGGTGGCATACGCAAGCGAAGGCCACGACTCGGTGCTGACGACCCTCGCTCAAACCATCAGCCCTCGGGTCCTGAACGCCCCTGCTCGGCTGGACGCGGCAGCACGGGAGATCGATGAGTACTTCACCGGCCGGCGCGTGTCGTTCGATATGCCGCTCGACCTCAGGCTCTCGCGCGGCTTCCGGCGCGAGGTGCTCGCACAACTGTTGGGAATTGGCTACGGGAAGACCGCTACCTATGCGTGGGTGGCCGCCGCTGCAGGCAACCCCAAGGCCGTGCGCGCCGCGGGCTCGGCGTGTGCAACCAACCCGATCCCCGTCGTCATCCCCTGCCACCGAGTGGTCCGATCGGATGGCACCATCGGCCGGTACGCGGGGGGCAGCGACATGAAGAAGGCTCTCCTAGCACTGGAGGCATCATCATGAGCCCTGGGACCAAGAGTCAAATGGCGAGCCTCGCCGCCCGCGTGGATCAGGTCGACTGGCCGACCGTGGTGGAGGAAATCAATGTTCACGGGGTTGCCATGACCTCGCAGATCCTAAGCAGCTCCGAATGCGAGAGCATCGCCGAGCTCTACGACCAGAACGAGCACTTTCGGTCCACAATCGACATGGCGCGCTACCGCTTTGGGTCTGGCCAGTACCGCTACTTCGACAACCCGCTGCCCGAATCGGTTGCTGAGCTGCGCCGAGCTTTCTACCCGCATCTACTCCCGATCGCTCGGGATTGGGCGGAGAAACTCAGCAAGCCCGCCCGGTGGCCGGACACTTTCGAGCAGTGGTTAGAGATGTGCCACAAGGCCGGGCAGACGAGGCCGACTGCGACCCTGCTGCGCTATCGGAGCGGAGACTGGAACGCGCTGCATCGAGATCTGTATGGAGATCTCGTGTTCCCGCTGCAGGTGGTGATCGGCCTCAACGAGCCGGGCGTGGACCACACCGGAGGCGAGTTCCTCATGGTCGAGCAGCGTCCGCGTGCTCAGTCACGAGGCATCTCACGTATCGTCGAGCAAGGCCACGCGCTCATCTTCACGACGCGCGAGCGGCCCGTCGAGTCCAAACGTGGATGGGCCCAGGGACCCATGCGCCACGGTGTCTCCGAAGTGCGCTCGGGCGTTCGACACACGCTCGGATTGGTTTTCCACGACGCCGCATGACACCGAAGGTCTACATGCTGATCGCGTCGAAGGAGGCAGAGTGATGGCGAGACTCATTCCTCGAGAGCGTTGCGAGATCGCACCCGGAGCAGTCCAGGTACCCGATTGGCTGCCGCTCGAAGAGCAGCGCATGATCGTCGAAAATTGGCGCGCCTGGGTTGCTGCGCCCGTGCCGATGCGCGCCGCCAGACTGCCGGGCGGTCACCAGATGTCGGTCAAGACAGTCTGCCTGGGCTGGCACTGGCGACCGTACAAATACACCCGCACCGACGACGAGGGCGTCCACGTCGCAGAGTTTCCTCGGTGGATGGTCGAGTTGGGCCGCAGGGCGCTGATAGACGCCTACGGTGACACGGCCGCGTCCCGTGGTTATGCGCCCGACGTCGCTCTCATCAACTTCTACGATGACCACGCCCGTATGGGCATGCATCAGGACAAGGACGAAAAGGCCGACGATCCCGTCGTGTCCCTCAGCATCGGGGACAGTTGCGTTTTCCGTTTCGGCAACACGCAGACACGCAGTCGGCCCTACACCGACATCGAGCTCGCATCGGGCGACATGCTCGTGTTCGGCGGCCCATCACGATTCGCCTACCACGGCGTTACAAAGACCATCCCGGGGACGGCCGACCCGGCAACGGGCCTCGCACGTGGCAGGATCAGCATCACTTTGCGCGCCACAGGAATGAGCTAGATGGTCCTCCGAGTCGATGCCTCTCAGGAGCGCTGACGGCGATCATGGAGTCGAGAGCGTTTGGAGCTACGGGTCTCGAGGTGCCGGTGATCGGACTCGGTACCTGGCAGGTCTTCGGCGTATCGCACGAGCGCCAACAGACCGCCGACGATGTCGTGAGAGCCTCCTTCGAAGAGGGCACTAGGATGGTGGACTCGTCGCCGATGTACGGTCGGGCCGAGCAGACGCTGGGCAGAGCAATCTCTGAGAAGCGCGCCGAGACGATCGTGGCCACCAAGATCTGGGCCAACGCCGTCGACCAGGCTCGCTCGCAGTTCGAGTCCCAGATGGGTTTCTTCCAGGAGCGCGTGGACATCGAGCAGGTGCACAACCTCGTCGCTTGGCGTTCGCACCTCGGCTGGATGGAGGAAGAACGCGAACGCAGGCGCATCGGTCTCTTGGGCGCCACTCACTACAGCTCGAGCGCTTTCGACGAGCTGGAGAAAGTCATGCGTTCCGGGCGCATCCAGGCGATTCAGATTCCCTACAATCCCGGAGAGCAAGACGCCGAGCAGCGCATACTTCCTCTCGCCGAGGAGCTCGGGCTCGGTGTAATTGCGATGCGGCCGCTGGGGGCCGGATCGCTCGTGAGAGAACCGATGTCCGACGATCTGAAAGCACTCGGCTTCAGCTCGCGGGCGGAAGCTCTCCTTAAGTGGTGCCTGTCGGATCGGCGCATTCACGTGGCGATGCCGGCGACATCCAAAGTCGAGCACGCTCGCGGCAACGCTGCAGCGGGTTCGGGGCCCTGGCTCGACGATGCTCAGCGCCGCCGCATCGCGTCCTTGCTCTCCTGAGCGTTGCCGTCACCGGGTCCAGCCGCCTCGATGGACGACATGATCGAGATCCCGGCGCTTGCGCGATAGAGCCGACCCGAGCACCCGCTCCGATGGTGACGGGTAACCAAGCGCCACCGCTCCGATGGGGCGGCAGCCGTCGGGCACCCTCAGCCACTGCAACAGCTCGGCCTCCCCGTGGAAGATGCCGAAGTACCAAGCTCCCAAGCCCTCGTCGACGGCGCTCAGCAGCATCAGCATGACGGCCATGGCGGTGTCGAGGTCCCAATATGCCACCGGCCACCCCTCGGCCGCATCCAGGCCCAGACCTTGCTTGTCGGGCTCAGAGTAGCGGCGCAGGTAGGCACTCTTGTCGGCGAGCGGAAGGACGATCACAGGCGGGGCGCCCTCTGGGATCGGTCTCTTGCGACCTTGGGGATCGGTTATCCGCCAGAACTCGGCAATCTGTTCTGGTCGGTCCAGAACGACGAGGTCCATGCCCTGGGCAAAACCGGCCGAAGGGGCGTGAAGGGCGCTCTCGAGAATCCGCGTCAGCACCGCCTCGGAGACGGGTGTGGGCGCAAACTGACGCACCATGCGGCGTTTATGGATCACCTGTAATAACTCCATGGCGTCCTCCTGGACGAGCCCAAATCTAGAGGAGATGAGGGTAGACGCCGCGCTCGTTAGCGTTCGATCGCTCAAGAACCCGATCTCGGTTTCAGCGAGGATTGATTCTCGGCAGCTCCTGAAAGGGTGCGAGGGTCTGATTGAGTGCGGTATGACTTTGTAATACACAGGTTCTGTGGGGAACCGGCGCGGAGTGGACCGGCGCGGAGTGGAATGACAAGATCGCATCCAACCCCTGACCGGTCGACGCGTAGGGGGCCACCTGCCAAGACATGGGTGGACTAGCCTGAAACCACCGTCTGGAACAGCTCGTTCCAGGTCTGCTCTTCTTCCGCCGAGAGAACCTTGTAGTCATGCAGCTGCGACTGCATCTCGACGGTAGGAAAACTAGGGGGCTGCCCGCGAGCGTCTCGAGGTAGTCGCTTTCGGCCTTGCTCTTGGCCTGGCGGGCGTGCTCCCTGACCACTTCTTGAGCCGCAGGCACCGGCGTGATGTAACCGACCCATTCGGCGATCTGTGCTGCGATCTCGGGTTGGTACACAAAGTCCATAAAGGCATGCGCATCGAGCGGGTGCTTTGCGCCTTGGGGAATCTCCAGGGGCGTGGCCCACAACATGCCACCCTCGTCGGGAACTACGAACTGGAGGTCTGGGTCATCGAGCTGAAGTTGAAAGACGTCGCCCGACCAGGCCATCGTGGCCCACAGGTCACCGCGTGCGAGGCCGTTGGCGTAGTTGTTGCCGTAGTAACCGCGAACGATCCCGGCGTCGCGTTGGCGTAACGGCCGCTCCTGCGCGCGCTCGGCGTCGTCGATGGTCGCCTGCTCCAGGTCGACTCCCATCGTCAGCAACGTGATACTCATCGTATCGACCATCTCCGTCAGCATGCCGACGTGACCGCAAACGACTCATCCCAAAGATCGGCAAACGAGACGGCGAGCGCCGTCATCGGGAGCGGATCAGTCCATCCGTAGGTCGGTCCTTCGATGATCCCGTAGAGCAGCGCTCCCATGCCAACAATCGATAGCCCTGCGCCGACGAAGTCGAGCGCGGCCCGCTGTGGGTCTCGCGAAGTGGGAACAAGCCAGTGCCCGGCTACCAGCGCAACCACTACGACCGGGACGTTGAGGAAGAACACCGAGCCCCAGTAGAAGTGCTCCAGCAGCCAACCGCCGGCGATCGGCCCAATGGCTGCGCCGGCTCCCGCAAAGCCGGCCCACACGCCGATGGCTCGCCCCCTGAGCTCGGGCGGAAAGACCGATGTCAGGATCGAGAGCGTGGCCGGCATGACGAACGCCGAGCCGAGGCCCATCACTGCACGGGTCGCGATCAGCTGGGCGGCCGAGGTGGCGAACGTCGATGCCAATCATGCGCCTCCGAAAATCGCCAGCCCGATGATCATCGCCCCCTTTCTCCCGAAGCGATCCCCGAGGGCGCCGGCCGTAAGTAGCAGACCTGCGAACACCAGTGCGTAGGAGTCGACCATCCATTGGAGCTCTGACGATGTTGCGTCGAGCTCTTGGACGAGGGTAGGGAGAGCGACGTTCAAGACCGTGTTCCCGACCACGATGATCACCAAACTCAGGCACAGCACTGCGAGCGTCCACCACGGGTTGACTGTTACCTCTGGCCGCTGCCCGCCGTTGTCGGCCGGCCGCACAACGCGCTCAGACATTGCGCGCATTGCGGCCACGGCCGCCCTCGTCGAGTCCCCACCCGATGATGCGCTCGGGATGGAGCCTGATGCGTGGCTCCGAACCACCGATGGTCTCGGCGCGTCCACGGATCTCAATGCCGCGCGGCCGCCACGGAGGCAACACGTCATCGATCACGATCGCCGCCCGGCCGTGGCGCTCGACGTCGCGGTACTTCTTGGTCTTCTCCAAGCTGTGGCCCCCGATCTCGATGACCTTGTGGTCCGCATTGAGGCTCCACCCCACCGGGGCGATATGGGGAGTGCCGTCTTCCCCGACCGTGGCCATCCGCCCGAGCAGACGCTCGGTGGTCAAGTAGTGGAGCTCGGCAGCGGTGAACAGACTCATGTCCCAGCCTCCGTGTGGGGGCTGATGCGATCCGGCTCCGGTGATGTCCGAAGCAGCCCGGGGATCAGAACCGCTCCAACGGCAAGGTGCAACACCGCGAGCGCCGTCCGGTTGGCGGCCGTGACACCCGTCCCCGAGAGAGGGGCTCCGAGAGAGGCCAGCAACAGCAGGGTTGCAGCGGCGGCCCACACCGCCCGCGCCCGCGACGCCAGCCGCTCGAGGAGGGCCAGTGCAGCCCACCCGATGGCCGAGGCTATGGCGCTGGCAAGAACGATGAGTGCAGGGCCGACGTCCATGCTCTCCCGTCCGCCGTTGGCGGGGGATCGAAGATGGATGCCGAGGATGGGATCGACCACGATCCGAACGACGACGGCGCCGAGCACGGTCGCGCCCGCGGTCACGAGCCGCGCCTTCCGTCGTGAGCTAGTCGTCCCGAACGCGCTCCCCGATACTGCTATCGACATGGAACCACCTCCATCTCGCCTACCTGTTCCGGCCTTCATTTGTGAGGCAACTGTTTGGGGCCGAACTATATACCCAAGTCCGAGGAACTTGCGAGTGGGAAGAAATGGCAGCTAGAGAGGATTTCGGCAGGGCCGGGACGGACCCCCGGCGCGAGCCTCGAGATGGGCTTGGAGCTTGCCGAGCAAGCCGATGAGCGTCGCCTTCTCGGCCCCGGAAAGAGCCGAGATCAGCTCTTCCTGGACGGGGAAAAGCTCGCTGCAAACCTCTGCCAGGAGCGCTCTGCCGGGATCGCTGAGCTCGATCAAGAGCATTCGACGGTCGTCGGGATGGGGAGTCCGTCTCACGAGGCCTTGTTTCTCGAGAGTGTCGAGCAGTCCGGTAACGGTCCCACGCGTCACCAGACGGCGGTCCCCTATCTCGTAGGGAGACAGCGGCCGGCCCGCTCCCTGGATGATCATCAGCACGTTGAACCCCGGCCCGCTCAGGCCATGGCAGCGGAAGAGGCGGTCGAGCTCCGTGACCACGAGGCTCTCGGTACGGATCAGGTCGACAACGCACTCAGTGGCAAGCTTGTCGGCGCCCGGATAGCGACGAGCATGCTCCGCCTCCACCCGTATGGTTCCTTTTGCCATCCTTCACTCCTGCCCTAATTATTCGGCTCCCAACTATCTTCCCATGGGCGTCGGCTGGGCCCTCTAACCTGCTGGCATTGCCCCTGTGATGTTCCTGTAGGAGGACTACCCCGTGATGAGCTGCTCTACTGCAGCCAAGGCCTGCTCGGCGTTGGCGGCGGGGTCCGGAATCGGATACATGACTTCGCGCAGGACCCGCTTCCGATCGACGATCAGGGTCGCTCGCCTGATGCGTGACGGCTGGCCGCCGACCTGAAGCAGCGGGAACCGCAGAGCGTTTACCAAGCTATGCTCCGCGTCGCTCAGCAACTGATACGAAATGTGCTCGCGCTCGGCGAACTCTGCCTGTTCCGACATAGTCTGGGTGCTGACGCCGTAGACGGTGGCGTCAAAGCAGGCGAAGTCCTCGATCAGATCTCGGTAGGCACACGACTCGGCGGTGCAACCGAACGCTCCCGGCAGTTCCAGCCACCCGTTAGGCATTGGTTGCCCAGGGGTGCCGGTCATCGGGTAGAGGAATATCACCGTGAACGCCGAGGAAGCCACGACATTCAACGTTTCACCAGTAGTTGCCGGCAACTGCACATCCGGCACCGCCATCCCTACGCGCAAATGATCGTAGGCACCGTCATCGATCGTCTGTGAAGTTCCAGTCATGAGTCGCATACTCTCATCCAGAGCAGAAAATTGCCGAGTGGTGGCAGGATGCTCCTCCGACCACCACTCGGCAACACGGCTAAGTTCGCGTCCTACATCACGCCACCTTGCGGGCAGGTCCGCTCTCGGTCGCAAGGCCCGCCTCGATCCAGTCCTGCTTCCCGCTCTCGTACTCGAACACGTTCGTGTAGCCGAGCTGAGCGAGACGCCCTGACGCCGTGACCGAGTTCTGACACGCGAGATTGGAACAGTAGACAACCACCTCGGTGGTCTTTTCTGGGATCAGCTCGGGCGCCAGCTCGTCGACCCGATCGGGGGGCATGTTGAGCGCCCCCGGCAGGTGAGCCTCTTCGAAATAGAGGGGTCCGAGCGCCTCCAACACAACGACCTCACCCCCCTGGTCGAGCTTCGCCTCAAGCTCCGTGCGGGTGATGCGATTGACCTCTGTCATCGACTACCTCCTGTCTCTGTGATTGCATCGGCCTCAGCCTCCTGCTACAGTCGGACTGTAGTCCGGTTAAGCCTAATAGGACTGGAGTCCGGTTGTCAAGTGAGCAGCTGATCCAATATGCGGTTTCCGACCAGGTCAATGAGCGAGCCGACGCGGCCCGCAACCGAGGCAGGATCCTCGAGGCCGCCGAGGCCCTCTTCGCCGCCAAGGGCGCCTGCAACGTCTCCATGGACGAGGTGGCCGCTGCCGCAGGGGTCGGCAAGGGCACGCTCTACCGGCGCTTTTCGGATCAGGCCGGGCTCGCGATGGCAGTGCTCGAGGAGAAGGAAAAGGCCCTTCAAGAGGTGGTCATCAGAGGGCCTGCCCCCTTGGGCCCCGGGGCGGCGCCAAGAGATCGTCTCATAGCGTTCCTCGACGCGCTCCTCGAGCTTCTCGAGACCCACATCGAGTTGCACGTTCTGTCCGAGACGTCCTCGAGAGGAGCGCGCTACCGGAGCGGCCTCTACGCTTTCTACCGGCTTCACGTTCAGCTGCTGCTAGAGGAGCTCGACCGTGATCTCGATGCCGAAACAATGGCCGACATGATCCTGGCACCGCTAGACGCCGAGCTCTTTCAGCATCTGCGTAGCGAGCGGTCGTTGCCGTTGCAACGGATCAAGGACGGAGTGCATGTATTGATCAAGTCACTGGGATAGCCGCGCGCGATCCACTCCTCTTCCGAGCCCGTTGGCTCATGCTCTAGTCATCGGCACCCGAGGGTCGGGCGCAACACCCGCCCACGCCTCCCAGAGCCAAACGTGGGCGGGGTCGGTGCAGATCCTCCACGCCCTTTCGTGGCCCGGTCCGGCCATCACGTTGAGGTAATACATGTCGTAGCCGGGGGCGGCGACGCAGGGGCCATGAAACCCGCGTGGGACGAGGAATACATCACCGTCCCCCACTGCGACCGTGGCGTCGATCTCGCAGTCGGCGGTGTAGGTGCGATGCAGGCCGAAGCCCCCCTCGCCCTTGATCCTAAAGTAATAGATCTCCTCGAGGGGCACCTCTTCGTCGGAAGCCTCGTCATGCTTGTGGGGCGGATAGGACGACCAGTTTGCCTCCGGGGTGAGAACCTCTACGACGATGAGGTTGTCGGGCCCGGCCGTGTCGGCTCCGAGTAGCTGGTTGATCTGGCGCGTGGCGGGACCTGCGCCGCGTGCTTGCACCTCCACCTCTGATGCGGCTCGGTAGAAAGCGCCGGTCCGCTCTTTTGCTACGGCGGTCGCGAGAGCGAACTCGCCTCCGCCCGGAGAGGTGATCGAAAACGACGTCTCCCGGGGCAGGTAACAGAGGTCGGTGATGCTGGCAAAAACGCTTTCACGGCCGGCGAGCTCGAAGGTCTGACCGTCACCGGTCTCGATCACCGCCGAACCGCTCAGCGGAACCACCGCCCCCTCGCGCGCGTCGAGATCGACCAACCTTGTCTCCCCGGGTCCGAGACGCGCTACCTGAAGCCCCGAGTAAGTCCACCCGGCCTCTTCGGCGGTGAGCACTACAGGGTCGCCGGCGACGGCTAGGCTTCCTTTCGGTCGGAACAGATCCACATTAATCTCCCGCGCTCAGATGCACAGAGTCTGCATCGTGATTGGTTCGGACATGGCCCCGGGATCGATCACACGACCGGTGGAGCGTTTCCGCAGCGAACCGGAGCCCCTCGGAACCCGATAATTCCTCGTCTTCGTGCTCGACATTGAGCGGCATGTCGGGATCGAAGCCTGCAAGGCCCACATGAATCGGGTTCTATGGGCCCGCGGCGAGGTCGTCGCCACGAAGGAGCGGCGCCACCGCATCGGCGAATAGCTCCGCTCCGGCAACGGATGGGAAGTCGACGAAGCGGAGGATCAGATGCTCCACTCCCAGATTCACGATGGGACGGAGGAGGCCCGCTACCTGCTCGGGGGTCCCAACGATCGGGTAGACGTCGCTGAATGGTGCGGCCTCGGCCAGCCGGCGAGCTTCAGACTCCGTCTCCGCAACCGCCACCACTTCCGACGCGTAGGTCTTGACGATCTCGTTGTAATCGCGACCCACTGCCTCGCAGTGGGTCCTGAGGACGTCGAGCTTGTTCCCGTAGCTTTCGGGCGTGCCGCTGAGGTTCCACCAGTCGGCCTGCTCGGCCACCACCCGAAGGGTGAGTTTTTCACCTCCGCCCCCGATGAGGATCGGAGGTGGAGGGTCGAGCAAGGGCCGGCAGACGATGTCGGAAACCGAGTAAAAGCGGCCTTCGAACGAGTCTGAGCCCTCGCTCCATGCCGTCCTTACGACCTTCACCGCCTCCGCCAGCTGGGCGATGCGAGTCTTCGCCACCGGGAACGCATACCCGTAAGCGTGGTACTCCTTCTCCATCCACCCTGCCCCCATGCCGAGGATGAACCGCCCGCCCGTGAGGAATTGGAGATTCGCTGCCATCTTCGCCACGAGTGCGGGGTTACGGTAGGCCTGGCACAGCACAAATGATCCGAAGTCAATCGCCGGATGACGTCCGGCGAGATAGGCGATCGTGGTCAGGCACTCGAGCGCGGGCGTCTCGGGCGCGACGAAGTCGGCCCAAGGAAGCAGGTGGTCATCGATCCACACCGAGTCGAAGCGGTCCTCGATGACCGACAACATAGAATCGAGCTGAGCCATGAACTCCGCACCGCTTGTGCCCTTGGTGGGGAAAAGCACGGGGTGCCAACCAAATCGCAGCTCAGCCATCGGACATCGTTGCCCAGCCCAAGATGTACGTGGCCCGCTTCCAATACCTCCCGGCCGCCTGACGCGCCTCCCCGTCCTGCCCCGACCAGCGGAAGGGTGGAAGCATGGACGACACCTCGACCCCCGCCACCTTCAAAGCATTCTTGAAAGTGGTGATCGTGGCCCTGTCGGCCCGCGGATGCTGAAAGAAAGGGATAAATCTCCTCGGGGAGACAACACGATGTATCGATACTCTTCGGTTCCTCGCTGAGGCCTCACGTGGCCGTCGGCATGTCGAAGGATGCCCGATGGTGCACCTCAGGCCACCGAGACGTTACGACCTTGCCGCGAGTGTAGAAGCGAACACCGTCCGGCCCGTGGATGTGGTGCTCGCCGAAGAGTGAGTCCTTCCAACCGCCGAACGAGTGATACGCCATCGGGACCGGAACCGGCACGTTGATCCCGATCATCCCCACCTTCACGTTCCGCATGAACTTGCGGGCGGCACCGCCATCCGAGGTGAAGATCGCAGTCCCGTTGCCGTAAGGGTTGGCATTGATTACGTCGATCGCCTCTTCCACCGTGCCCGACCGCACCACCGACAACACCGGGCCGAAGATCTCATTCGTGTACACATCCATGTCGGTGGAGACGTGATCGATAACGGTGGGTCCGACGAAGAATCCGTTCTCGTAGTCCGGGACCTTGATGCCGCGACCATCCACCCGCACCGTGCCGCCCTGCTGCTCTCCCGAGTCGATTAGCGACACGATTCGATCCCGTGCCTGGGGGGTGATCACGGGCCCCATGTCAGAAGATGGGTCCCGGCCGGACCCGACGCGCACCTCGCGCGCTTTGATATCAAGCACGTCCATCAGCGCGTCGCCCGCATCCCCCACCGCTACCGCAGTCGAGATGGCCATACACCGCTCCCCCGCCGAACCGAATGCTGCTGCTGTCAGATGATTAGAGGCATACCCGGGATCGGCGTCCGGCAGCACGATAGCGTGATTCTTGGCACCTCCCAGAGCCTGTACGCGCTTGCCGGTGGCCGTCGCCCGCTCGTGAATGTAGCGAGCGATCGGAGTTGAGCCCACGAAGGAGATGGCGGCCACACCGGGATGGTCCAGCAAGGAGTCCACTGCGACTTTGTCGCCCTGAACTACGTTGAAGACGGCGTCGGGAAGTCCCGCCTCCGCCCACAGCTCCGCCACGAATAGCGCCGCCGACGGATCGCGTTCGCTGGGCTTGAGGATGAAGCAATTCCCCGCCGCTATCGCCACCGGATACATCCACATTGGCACCATGGCTGGGAAATTGAACGGAGTGATGCCGGCCACAACGCCCAGCGGCTGGCGGAACGAGAAGCTGTCGACGTTGCTCGCGACTTGGTCGGAGTAGTCGCCCTTGAGAAGCGTCGGGATTCCGCAGGCGAACTCGACCACCTCGAGCCCGCGCTGGACCTCGCCCTCGGCGTCGGTCACTACTTTGCCGTGCTCGTCTGTAATCAGCTCGGCAAGCTCGCGCTTGCGACCATTGAGCAGCTCTCGGAATGCGAACAGCACCTGCGAGCGGCGGCTCAACGACGACTCGGACCAATCTTCGAATGCCCGAGCCGCCGC
>DASRPA010000092.1:0-4142 GCA_035646635.1 Actinomycetota bacterium
GGCTCGCAGCAACTCGGTGATTGTCAGTACTAGATCGGTGGCCGTTACGCCCGTGCTGAGGGCACCGGTCATGAGAAAGCCCACGACGCTGGGAATGCCCAGAGGTATCGGCTGTCCCAAGAGGGCGGCCTCAGCTTCGATGCCCCCAACTCCCCAGCCGAGCACGCCGAGCCCATTTACCATCGTGGTGTGGGAATCCGTTCCGACCAGCGTGTCGGGGACCGCGACGGTGCCGTCCTCGTCTCTAAGCGTGGCGACGACCGCGGCGAGATATTCGAGATTCACCTGGTGCACGATTCCCAGTCCCGGGGGAACGACCCGGAAGCCGTCGAAAGCCTGTTGTGCCCATCTCAGCAGCGAGTAGCGTTCGTGGTTTCTTTCGTACTCCCGATCTACGTTCGTGGCGAACGCCTGCACGGTGCCAAATGCATCGACTTGGACGGAGTGGTCTATTACGAGATCGACCGGAACCAGCGGGTCGACCCGAGCTGGATCGCCACCCTCCTTATGCATGGCAGAGCGCATGGCGGCGAGATCCACGACTGCGGGCACGCCGGTGAAGTCCTGCAGGATCACGCGCGCAGGAGCGTAGGGGAACTCCCCGCCCCCCGTACCCTCTTGTCCCCACGCAGCGAGAGCAGTCACGTCCTCCTCCGAGGCAAGGCCACGCGCCGCCGAGCGAAGCAGGTTCTCCAGCAGCACCCGAACGGTGACGGGGAGGTCGTCGAGCCGGGCGGCGCCGGCTTTCTCCACCGCCTCCAGGCGGTAGAGGTTGATGCGGCCCGAGGCGGTCTCGAACTCCCCTCGGGCGCCGAAGGGATTGTGAGTTGTCGGCATTCTTTGCTTGCCTCCTTGTAGCCACCGAGGCGGATCGACGGCGGTATGCCCATGATATTCGGTACGGCGGGCCGGTCCCGGCGGTTAACAATGTCGCATGCTCACACCACCGGATCACGTGATCGTCATATTCGGAGCCAACGGTGACCTCGCCCGCAGAAAGCTCCTGCCCGCCTTCTACCACCTCGACGAAGAGGGCCTGATGCCGAAGGACTATCGCATCATCGGCAACTCGCGTAGCGAGATGTCGGACGAGGAGTTCCGTAGTTTCGCGCTCGAGAGTGCCGAGGAGTTCTGCCGGACACCGGTGCGAGATGAAGTCTGGGCCCGCTTCGCTCAACGCCTCACCTACGTGGCCCACGATCTCTCTCCGGATGATGCTCAGCCGGTTGTGGATGCGGTCCAGGACGCGGAGGCGGCTCTTGGAGCTGATTGCCGCCGCCTCTACTATCTCTCGGTCCCGCCGGCAGCATTTTCCACGATCGCCAAGGCTGTTGGCGCCACCCGACTATCCACAAGAGCGCGTCTGGTGATCGAAAAGCCTTTCGGCTGGGACCGGCAGTCCTTCCGGGAACTCCGGGACACGGTGTCGGAGGTTCTGGACGAATCGCAGATCTACCGCATCGATCACTTCTTGGGCAAGGAGACGGTGCAGAACATCCTCGCGCTGCGTTTTGCCAACGGCATCTTCGAGCCGGTATGGAATCGTCAGCACATCGATCACGTTCAGATCGATGTGCCCGAGACGCTGGGGATAGGAGGCAGGGCTTCTTTCTACGAGGCCACGGGGGCACTGCGGGACATGATCGTTACCCACCTGTTCCAGGTCTTGGCTTTCGTGGCGATGGAGCCGCCGACCAGCTTCTCGCCACGACCCCTGATGGACGAATCGGCCAAGGTGTTCGAGTCCATGGCCATCTTGCGCCCGGAGGATGTCGTCTACGGCCAGTATCGGGGTTATCGCGATGAGGAGAGAGTGGCGCCGGATTCCGGCACGGAAACGTATGCGGCGGCAAGAATCTGTATCGACAATTGGCGGTGGGCCGGCGTTCCCTTCTTTCTAAGAACGGGTAAGCGCATGGCGGAGAGCCGGCAGTCCGTGACCCTCGTCTTCAAGGAGCCTCCGCGACAGATGTTCAAGGAGGTTTCAGGCGATGGGATGGAGCAAAATTACCTCAGCCTCGAGCTGGGAGCGGATGAAGGAATCGCAGTCGCCTTCTTGGCCAAGCTTCCAGGTCCCACCATCGAGCTTGCACCTGCACGCATGAGTTTCGACTACGAAGGGTCGTTCGGCTCCGAGCTCATCGAGGCTTATGAGCGACTTCTGCACGACGCACTCATCGGCGATCGAACATTGTTCACGAGGGCCGATGGGATCGAAAGAGCGTGGGAGATCGTCGAGCCGATTCTCCAGAATCCCCCGGACGTGGAGCTATACGCACAGGAGAGCTGGGGGCCGGAGGCGGGACAACGGCTCATTGAACCGCGGCGCTGGCGCTTGCCGGAGAGTCGCTGAAGTGCTGGAAGGACGTTGAAGGGTATGTATTGACTATGAGAAGACACATAGAGTTTCACTTCGATCCGCTGTGCCCGTGGGCATGGCAGAGTTCCAAATGGATGCGCGAGGTCGAGAAGGTCCGCGATGTGGATGTCGAGTGGCGGCTGTTCAGCCTCAAGCTGATCAACGAAGGTAAAGAGGATCCTCTCGCAGACAAGCATGCGCGTGGCACTCCGACTCTGCGAACTCTGGCGCTCGTAAAGCGTGAGCGAGGCAACGACGCCGTGGGGGCTCTCTACGAGTCCTTTGGGAAGCGTGTGCACGAAGACCGGGAGGAGCTCGCTCCAGAGGTTCTGCAGAAGGCCTTGATCGAGGCAGACCTGAATCCAGAGATGGTCACAAGAGCCCTCGAAGACGACACCACCATGCAGGAGGTGCGCGACGAGCACAGTGCAGCGGTCGACAGCGCCGGCTGCTTCGGAGTCCCCACGATCGTTATGGGCTCGGGGCTCGGCCTCTTCGGGCCGGTGATTGCGACGGCTCCCGTAGGCGAGGCAGCAGGCGAGATGTGGGATCACTTCTGCTACTTTGTCGAGCAAGACGGCTTCTTCGAGCTGAAGCGAGAGCGCGACCGCCGCCCCGGCAGCCACGGGTAGTCGATCGCGGGTCACGCGCTGTGGAGTACCGATGCCGCAGGTAGACGTCCTCGCGCCGCCGAGCACGTGAAACCGCTTTTTCCTCTAAGCGCGTTTGAGTACCGGACCAAAGCCCCGGCCGGAGGCCAAGGGGGGCGGGGCACACAGAGTGGTCCTGCTTTAGTTTGCTTGTAGGGCCGCGAACCAGCGGCCCTGCCCCTCCCACTTCGTGAGTGGACGGAAACCCGCCGCTCTAGCCACATGGGGAAGCGAGTCGGAGCCTACGACTGCCCAGGGGAACCATTCGCTTCGGTTGCCGTCTGTGACGATCTGCGCCGCCGCCGTGTAACTGGGTGTTCCGGGCGCTTCCACCTCGACAAACAGCACGCCCCCGCTCTTGAGTAGTGCTCCAACCCTCGTGAGAAGTGCTTCGGGATCGCCTCCGATTCCGATGTTTCCGTCGAGAAGCAGAGCCGAACACCAGCGACCGGCCCCCGGCACCGACGCGAAGATCGAGCGTTGAAGTACGGGGGCCCCTCGTGCGAGTGCGATCTCGATGGCGGCGGCGGCTGCGTCCAAGCCGAGCGCGATCATTCCTCTTTCCGCGCAGGCGAGGACGTGTCGCCCCGGCCCGCATCCAACGTCCAGAACGGCGGGGTAACGCGCTCCAGCACTTCACATTCTTCGGTGGTTGGGGGCCCGAGCCATCTCTCCACATTGAGCGCGATCGTCGTCCCATTTGCCAGTTTGAGGTGCGAAACTCTCGCTGCTCGTGGAAGATTATTTGGGCTCACGAGGACTCAGTCGACGACGCGTCCGATGGGCGGCCACGACTGCCCGAGACGCCGAGCTTCAAGGCGTAGAACGCTCCAGAAAGCCCGAACAAAGCTCCCGTGATCAGCAGCCACCTGCCGAAGTAGACGGATACGGGGAGCCCGGTGGTGCTCTCGTAGGTTGCGCCGGAGAAGCCTCCTACCAAGGGAACATAGACGAGAAAGAGCAAGCCGGACAACAGGACCGGCAGCCGTATGAAGTTGATCGCCGGTGTCCGTAGCGGTCGTGCAACGAGCTTTGTGCCGGCCTTGTCGAGAAGCGTGTAGATGGGGAACAGGATCAGATCGTGCGCAACCGCGGCGCCGATGAGCCACACCGCGACCGCGGTCGTCTTGCTT
>DASRPA010000093.1:0-3841 GCA_035646635.1 Actinomycetota bacterium
CTCGGGGGGCGTGAGGGGTTCGTGGGGGGCCCACGTTGTCGAGCGTGCCGGAGGACTACGGAAACGGGCGGTCGCCGGGATAGGGTTGAAACCGAGATCGGCCGGCTACAGGGGGATCTCGTCGAGCCGCGCTCGCAGGCGCGCGGCCGCCTTCGGCGGGTCGGCCGCCTCGGTGATCGCTCGCACGACCACTATGCGGCGGGCGCCTGCATCCATGACCGAGCCCAGATTCGCCTCTTCGATGCCACCGATGGCAAACCAGGCCCGCTCCGTGCCGAGGGCCGCGGCGTGGGAGATCAGCTCGAGCCCCGCGGCCGGGCGGCCCAGCTTGGTGGGCGTGGCGAAGACCGGCCCCACCGCGAAGTAGTCGATGGCCTCAGTGGAGGCGGCCGCGTCGACTTCGGCCGGGGCGTGAGTCGAAAGGCCGACTATCTGTGAGGGCAGGATGCGGCGGACGGCCTCGATGGGAAGGTCGTTCTGACCGACGTGCACGCCGTCGGCTCCCAGGGCTAGGGCGATGTCGGGGCGATCGTTGATGATGAAGGGGACCCCGGCGTCGCGGCAGGCCGCGCTAAGCGGCTCCCCCAGGCGCAGGACATCCCTCGCCTCCATCTCCTTCTCCCGCAGCTGGACGACGTCTAAGCCCACTTCGGCTAGCTCCGCGACCATGTCGACGAGGGCTCCGGCTGCGATCCGGGCTGGAGCCACCAGATAGAGACGCCTCTTCTTCACAGAGCCAGCTCGGCCGGCCCCCCGTTTTCGCCGTCCGTGTCAAGGGGTTGGTCGGGGTCCTCGCCCACCTGGCGCTCGTACTCCCTCATGCGCCGGGCGATGGCTCGCAGAATGAACGGCGTTCGAAGCAGGGCGGCCGAGGCGACGACGTAAGGAAGCACGTCGATCGAAACCTCGTACCAGGTCTTGTCGAGAATGCCCCTCACGACCGTCACCCACAAGACGACGAGGGCGAGCAGAGCCGCCGCCAGCAGACGGGCGGTTCCCGAAGCGGCTGCGGCCTCGAAGCGCTCGCGAGTCGCCCTCACCGCCCGCCGTCCGTGCAGGCGGCGCAGACGCCACCAGGCGTCGCGAGCCGGATAGAACCGTCCCAACGACTCGATGAAACCGAGCGCCACGAGCCCG
The DNA here is from genome assembly GCA_035646635.1 of Actinomycetota bacterium. Classification (GTDB taxonomy): domain Bacteria; phylum Actinomycetota; class CADDZG01; order CADDZG01; family WHSQ01; genus JACDAL01. The sequence continues at coordinate 1,138 of DASRPA010000093.1, forward strand.
ACAAGAGCTGCGAGAATCCCCGAACCCACGTCCCGAGCGTAGTCTTTCCGGGCTAACCGGGACGATAGGGAAACGGCGGTGTGTCGAGGCGGTCCGCCGACTCCGGCGCCTCCCCTGGATCTTCTTGTTCCTGCCCATTCTCTCTGCGCTCGCTGGGTGACTCGAAGGTCGAGCCCTGAGAGTTGACCGCTTTGTAGAAGGCGACGGGGTTCGGGAGGTAATTCATGTGATCGAGAGCCTGGTCCTGACCCGCCGACTCAAGGATCAGGGCTCCGTAACCGAACATGAAGCCCCACGCCGTGCGCCGGTAGGTCAGATCCGTGACCTTCCACAGGGGCATCGAGTAGACGTTCTGCGTCACCAGACCCCTGACCTCGAAGATGCGGCGGTCGGTAACGAAGATGACGTCGTACCACCACTCGAGAAGCTTGAACAAGAAGCGAACCACGAACGCCAAGACGATCCAGGCCAGTAGCGTGTCGAGGGGATCGCCGCCGCTACGCGGGTTCGAGACGGCCCCTAACCTCGACGCGGTCAACCCGACTCCGGCGGTGACGAGGAAGGGCAGCAGGACCGCGGCGACATGACGGCGAGTGCAAAGCACTTCCCTCTCGCCATCCGCAAAATAACGCCTCCGGATTCTCTCGAGCCGCATAAGACCGCCTGCGAGCAGCTACCTCACAGGGCCTTGACGAAGCGCGACAGCGACTCGACCGCCGACGCGAGCGTCTGGCCCGTCTCCTTGACGATGTTGGCAGCCTCCACCGGGGAGGTGATCAAGAAAAAGAACACAAACGCCACGAAAAAGATCCCCAGCAGCCTCTTCATGCTCATCAGTCACTAATATAGCCACATTCAACACGCCACGTTGGATTAGGTGAGCGGCCGGACCCGCCGGTCCGGCCGGGTTTGGGACAAAACGCGGGTTATAGGCGCGTTTTGTACGAAAGGTGGTTCCGGGGACGGGTGGGCCGGCAGTAAGAGCGCCCGCCGGGCTCAGGCGCCGCGGGACCACCATTCCAGCCACAACCTGCGTGAGGTGCGCAGGTGCTCTCGCTCACGGGAGAAGACTTCGAGCGTGACGGTCCCATCCCAACCCACACCTCGCAACAGCTTCACCACCCCCTTCCAGTCGATCGCCCCGGCCCCCAGGGGCAGGTGCAGGTCATCGGGACCGCCGCGATTGTCGGACAGGTGCACGTGGGCCAGGCGGCCGGCGAAGGCTCCCAGCAGGGCCTCGGTCCGGTTCGGCTCCCCCAGGCCGAGCCTCAGATTGGCGTGGCCGACGTCGAGATGGAAGCCGGCGTCGGGGACCCGGTCGAAGATGGCTCCGAGTGCCTCTACTCCCGAGAACGTGCGGTCGTCGTTCTCGACCATGATCCTGATCCCGCGCTCGGCGGCCGCCTCGGCCAGCTCGGCGATGGCATGGGCGTTGTGCGACAGCACCTGCTGCCGGGCGTGCATCGGGATGCGCTGGTCGGGATGGACGTTGACGAGAGAGACGCCGGCCTCTGAGAAGACATCCAGCGCCCGGCGGTAGAGATCGTGAGCCGTGCGGCGGAGCTCGGGAAAAGCGGATGCGATGGGCAGGTACCAGGCCGTGTGGCCCACAGCCGGGAGCCCCAGGTCCGCCAGCAGACGGCCGACCTTGGCCCCGTCGGGAGTCCATGCCGCGGGCGGCTCGAGCGTCAGATCGACGAAGTCGAAGCCGTCCTCGGAGATGCGATGGATCTCCTTCACGACCGAGCGACCGGGGAAGTTCATGGCGCCGACGAGCACAGGGCGATTGTGGCACGGGCGGAGACCCCGCCCTCCGGCCCCCCTATCCTTGCCGCCATGGAGACCTTGGACGCCATCCTCACGCGGCGCTCGGTACCCCGTTTGAGCGATCGGGTTCCCGCCAGGGAGACGGTCGAGAAGCTGCTGGAGGCGGCCGTCAGAGCCCCCACCCACCACCTCACTCAGCCGTGGCGTTTCGTGGTGCTGGCGGGCGAGGAGCGCGACCGGCTGGGGCGGGCATGGGCGGAGGGCGTGGAGCGAGCGGGCAAGGATTCATCCGGGATCGTCGCCAAGGCGCTGAGGGCGCCCGTCATCGTGTGCGTGATCGAGCGGCCCAAGCACCACCTCCCCAAAGTCGTCGAGATCGAGGAGCACCACGCCACCGGCGCGGCTCTGCAGAACATCCTCCTGGCGGCCCACGACATGGGACTGGGAGCGATGTTGCGGACCGGGCCGGCCTGCTCCATGCCCGAGGTTCGGGAGGTGTTGGGGGTCGAAGATGACGAGCTGATTGCGGGTTTCGTCTACCTCGGCTACCCGCAGGAGGGGACCGAGGAGCGCCCGATGACCCGCCGCACCGCGGCCGCAGAGCTCACGCAATGGCGGGGTATTGGGTTTTAGGGGACTCAGAGTGCCCAAAAGGGACTCCGGAGGCGCTCAAAACGCGAGATGGGGGGGTTAGCGGCTCGGCGCGGTGGTTTTGTCGCGCGTGAGTCTCTTGAGCTCGAGCACGGCCTCCCGGGCTCGAGCCGTGTCGGTGAGGCCCCCGTAGCGTTCCTCGTCGAAGGCGTCCGCCGCCGCGCCTGAGGAGCCGAGCCGGTAGAGCAGCTCGCGGGCGGTCTCGGGAGGGGCGCGCTCCTCCCCCGTCTCCCGCAGCGCGCTCTCGAGCTCCCGCCACGCCGCCTCGACCGGGCCCCCCGGCTCG
>DASRPA010000094.1:0-20341 GCA_035646635.1 Actinomycetota bacterium
GTAGTTTTCCCATCTCAGGCACCCTCCCCAGCCCCCTCAGGAGTCCCTAAATGAGCGACAAAACTCACCGCGTGACCCTCATCCCCGGCGACGGGACCGGCCCCGAGATCTCCGAGGCGACCCGGCGAGTCCTGGACGCCACCGGCGTGAGCTTCGATTGGGACGTGCAGCACGCCGGCGTGGACGTCATGGATGAGTACGGCACGCCTCTCCCCGACCAGGTCCTCGACTCGATCCGGGCCAACGGAGTCGCCATCAAGGGCCCGATCACCACCCCCGTGGGCACCGGATTCAGGAGCGTCAACGTGGCTCTCAGAAAAGAGCTCGACCTCTACATGTGCCTACGCCCGTGTAAGTCCTATCCGGGCGTGAGATCCCGTTACGAGAAAATCGATCTCGTGGTCGTGCGCGAGAACCACGAGGACCTCTACGCAGGGATCGAGTTCGAGCAGGGCTCGGCCGAGGCCAGAAAGCTCATCGACTTCCTCGCCGACCTCGGCAGTCGGCGCATACGCGACGACTCCGGCATCTCGATCAAGCCGATATCGGTCACAGGGACGCGCAGGATCGTCTCGGCCGCGTTCGACTACGCCATCAAGCACGAGCGTTCCAAGGTCACCGCGGTGCACAAGGCGAACATCATGAAGTTCTCCGACGGGCTGTATCTGAAGACTGCACGCGAGGTCGCCGAGGAGTACTCCGACTCGGGCATCGAGTTCGAAGACCGCATCGTCGACAACATGTGTATGCAGCTCGTCCAGAAGCCCGAGCTCTACGACGTGCTCGTGCTCCCCAATCTCTACGGGGACATCATCTCGGATCTCGGGGCGGGCCTGATCGGAGGGCTCGGGGTGGCGCCGGGGGGCAACATCGGCGACGAGGCCGCGGTGTTCGAGCCCACCCACGGCTCGGCTCCCAAGTACACGGGCCAGAACAAAGTCAATCCCATGGCGATGATGCTCTCGGGCGTCCTGATGCTGCACCACCTCGAGGAGATGGAAGCAGGCGACCGCTTGGAAGCCGCCATCGCAGGAGTGATCGAGGAGGGCAACAGCGTCACCTACGACATGAAGCCCCACCGTGACGATCCCAGCGCAGTGGGTACATCTGAAGTAGCGGACGCCGTCATCAGAAAGCTCGAGAGCAGTCACTGAGACCTGCGACACAGAGACCTGCGACACAAGGAGAGTTTGGGAAAGTGACCAAGGCGACGGTCGTAGGTGCGGGAAACGTCGGCTCCAACACCGCTCGCCGGATCGCGGAGAAGGATGTCGCCGACGAGGTCGTGATGATCGACATCGTCGAGGGCCTGCCTCAGGGACTCGCGCTCGACCTCAATCAATCGGCGCCGGTGGAGGGCTTCGAGGCGACGGTTGTGGGGACCAACGACTACGCCGACACGGCTTCCTCGGACGTCGTGGTGATCACCGCCGGCCTCCCCCGCAAGCCCGGTATGAGCCGCATGGACCTGCTCGAAAAAAATGCCGAGATCGTCTCGGGAGTAACCGAGCAGATCGCAACGCATTCGCCCGAGGCGGTGCTCGTGGTCGTCTCCAACCCGCTCGACGAGATGACATATCTCACCTCTCTGGTCTCGGGCTTCCCCCAGGAGCGCGTAATGGGGATGGCGGGCGTGCTCGACTCGAGCCGCCTTCGCTTTTTCATTGCCGAACGCCTCTCGGTGCCCCCGGCATCCGTTGAGGCGATGACGCTCGGCTCTCACGGCGATCAGATGGTTGCGCTGCCTCGCCACGCAACCGTCAGGGGCAGGCCGGTCCCCGAGCTCATCGACGACGATGGTCTGGCGGACCTCTTCGCCCGAACGCGTGATGCGGGGGCCGAGATCGTGGGTTACCTCAAGAAGGGCAGTGCTTTTTATGCGCCGTCGTCGTCGGCCGCCGCGATGGTGGATGCGATTCTGAGAGACTCCGGTGAGGTTTTTCCCACGTGTGCCTGGACCACCGGTGAGTACGGGATCTCCGATGTCTATTTGGGAGTTCCTGCACGGCTCGGCATCTCCGGTGTCGTGGAGATTGTCGAGCTCGAGCTCAACGAAGACGAGAGCGACCAGTTGAAAGAGGCTGCCGAGGCGATCCGCTCCAAATGCAAGGAGTTGGAGGCACACCGCCCCTCATGACTGCTGTCATGGAAGTGGACCAGTGACTCCCGTCATGGAAGTGGACGAGGCGACCTTCGAGGTGGAGGTCCTCGAGCGCTCGCGCGAGGCGCCCGTAGTGGTCGACTTCTGGGCGGAGTGGTGCGCGCCGTGCCGGGCGCTGGGGCCGGTTCTCGAACGGCTCGCCACCGAGGCTGATGGTTCCTGGACTCTCGCCAAGGTGGACGTCGACAAGAACCCGATGCTCGCCCAAACCTTCGGAGTTCGGGGGATCCCCTCGGTCAAGGCATTCAAGGACGCCCGCCCGGTGGCGGAGTTCACCGGAGCCCTTCCCGAGCCTCAAGTGCGGGCCTGGCTTCAGGGTTTGGGCCCATCCCCGGCAGATCTCGAGTTCGAGGAGGCCTGCAGGCTGGAGGCAGGCGGCAGCCTGCGTGAAGCGGCGGAGTGCTACAGGAGCGTGCTGAACGTGGAGCCGGCGCACTCAGGGGCGCGTGCGGGGCTCGCGCGCGTCGAGCTCGCCCTTCGTGCGGAGGGGCTCGACGAGGCAGAGCTCAGGCGCAAGCTCGACGAGGATCCTTCCGACGTGGATCTCCTAATACGACTGGCCGATGTCGAGGCAGCCTCGGGACGCTTGGAGAACGCCTTGGAGCGTCTGCTGGACGCCGTCCGGACCAGCTCTGAGCCGGATCGGGAGGAGGCGCGGCGCCATCTCGTGAGGCTCATGGATGCGCTGCCGCCGGACGATCCCCGACTCGTCTCTACCCGCCGGGCGCTGTCGCGCGCCCTGTTTTAGGTTCTACGGGAGGTTTCTGCAATCCGCGAACGGACCTGGGACCGAACTAGCCTTAGAACGTTCTCCTCGAGCAGGCTGGGCGCGCGAGGCCTACGATTTTCACCATGGATCTCGAGGCCGACTTGACTCTCGTCGAGAGGCTGATGGCTCGTGACGAGGAGGCGCTGCGGGAAGCTATCAAAACCTACGGAGGGGTGGTGTTCGGGATGGCGAAACGGATTGTGAATGATCCGAACCTCGCCGAGGAGGTTGCTCAGGACACCTTTCTAAGCCTGTGGCGCCGCCCGGGAGCCTTCGACTCCCGGAAGGGAGGCCTGGGCAGCTTTCTCGTTGGCGTGGCCCGCAACAAGAGCGTGGACCTCGTCCGCAGGGAGGAGTCGGTGCGGCGGCGTCGGGATTCGCTCGCCGCCGAGGTCGAGGCAAGGGCTGTGATAGATCCGTCCGAGGACGGGCTCGGGGCCGTCGATGACCGCGAGCAGGTGAAGGACGCGCTCGCTCAACTTTCAGACATGCAGCGGGAAGCCGTCGTGCTCGCCTATTTCGGGGGCCGCACTTACCGCGAGGTGGCGGTAGAGCTCGGCGTGCCCGAGGGTACGGCTAAGACCAGGTTGCGAGACGGGCTGCTGCGGCTCCGGCAGCTCCTGGAGAGCGAGGCATGAGCATGGACCGCTCTCACGAGGAGCTCAAGGCCCTGGTCGCTCCCTATGCGGTAGGGGCGGTTCCGGCCGACGAGATGGACGTAATCCGCATGCACATCATGAGCTGCGATGAGTGCACGGCGGAGCTCGAATCGATCCAGGCGGCAGTGGACGATCTCGCCTTCGCGGTGGAGCCTGTTCCTCTTCCCCCCGGTTTTGCCGAAAGGGTCATGGCTCAGGTGGCAGCCGAACGGCCCGCCGAGGTAGTTGGGGTCCGATCGAAGCGGAGGTTCTCGTTTTCGTTGCTCCCAGTCCTGACGGCCACGGCCGCCGCCGCGCTGCTGGCGACCGCGGTGCTGGCGGCCGGTTTCGTGGACGCGCGCAGCGATTTGGCGAGCAGCAGGCGCGTCTCGGCGGCGCTGTGGGCGGCGAAGGCGGATTTCACTTTGGTGGGCGAAGGTCGTGCCGCCGCCAAGATGCTGACGACCAACGATGGGGGAATGGTGTTCATCTCCCGAGGGCTCCCCGCGGCCGAGGAGGGTCGCGACTACCAGCTCTGGGTTATGCGCGGGTCCTGCGCGGAGGTCGCCGATCCCGCCTGCGAGAAGATCAGCGCCGGTACGTTCGAGGTTACAGACGGCGTCGCGGTCGTGCGGTCCGGGGATTCGTTGCAGGGCTTCAAGCGAGCGGCGGTGACGGTCGAGCGCGATGGCGGGGCGCCGCAGCCGACCACGAACCCGGTGCTCCTCTCAGCCTGATCTCGGCCAGAGGTGCTCAAACGCCCAGGTTGTGCTTAGAAGTACCGTCCTGGTACCCAGGCGCACAAGTTGTGCTATCGACTACCGTCTCTCGAGTTCGCCGTAATCTGCTGCGATGCGCATCCTCCTTCTCTCCAACGAGTCGTCGGGAAGCTCGGACTCCCAGGTGGTGGAGTCCATTGGGCAGGAACTCTCGGCCCTCGGGTCCGTAACCTCACTCGTTCCCAGCTCGCTCGAGTCTTTCGACGAAGAGGTCTCCCACGCCGCCCATGACGCCGACCTTCTAGTTGTGGCGGGTGGGGACGGGACCCTCAACTGCACGGTGAACGCGCTTCGCGACGGTCTCGGCTCGGTGAACCTTGCGCTCGTGCCAATGGGCACCGGCAACGACTTCGCTCGAACTCTGGAGGTGTCCCGCGATCCGCTTGAGGCGGCCCGAGCGGTGGTCTCGGGCACCGAACGTTCGATAGATGTGTGGCGCGCTCGCGGCGAGGGTGTCGACCGCCTCTTCATCAACGCCTGTATGGGCGGTTTCCCGGTCGAGGTCAACGAGGCCATCGATGAGGATCTCAAGCGCAAGGTCGGCCCCCTCGCATTCGTCATCGGAGGAGCCAGGGGGGCCGCGGAGATGACCCGCCACCGAGTGACGATCAACGGCAAGGAGCTGGACGACTGCATCGCGGCCGGAGTCGGAAACGGGCAGACCTGCGGAGGCGGCGTGCGGGTGTGGCCGCAGGCCGATCCCTCAGACGGACTGCTCGACGCCTGCGTCCTCAGCGCCGAGGGTGTCGGCGACACCATCAAGCTCGCCGCCACCGTCCGATCCGGCCGCCACACCGGTCTCGAGGAGGTGGTGACCCTGCAGGCAGCGCGCATCGAGATCTCGAGTGAGCCTCCCATGGAGTTCAACCTCGATGGAGAGCTCGAGGAGTTGGTTTCGCCCGTGACCTTCGACGGGGCCGGGACGATCACAATGCGGGTCTGAGCGGCCCCCCTGCTCCGCCGCAGCGGTGGTCAAAAGTCCTCAGTCCGCTTCTGACCACCGAATTCGGGGGTGGAAAGTCCTCAGTCCGCTTTTGACCACCGCGCCCTGGCGGCAACAGGCGTCCGGCCCCCCCGCCCCCGGTCCCCTCAGCGGTTGAACCACCGGTAAGCGAGCAGTGAGGCGACCTCGTGCACCAGCTCACGGGCTTTGGTGGCGCGGCTGCGGTTGAGCTCGACGTAGGAGGCGGGGCTCGTGTAGGCGGCCTCGAAGCCGAGATCGAGCGCCATCGTCTTGATGCGTCTCGAGTGCAGCGGGTCCGAGACCAACAGGACCGAGTCGATGCCCTGCTGCGCGGCGATGTCGGCGACGCCTCGAAGGCTCTCCAACGTCGTCGTCCCTTGTTCTTCGAGGAGGATCCTCTGCGCGGGAATACCCTGCTCGATCAAGTAGGCCTCGCCCGCCTCGGACTCCGTGAAGCGGTCGCCCGGCTGCTTTCCACCGGTAACGATAATCGTGTCCGAGACTTCGGTGTCGAAGAGGTGAGCGGCCTGCTCGAGACGTGCTTCGAACACGGGCGAAGGAACGCCGTCGTACTGCGCGGCACCGAGCACCACGATGGCTTCGGCAGAGCGGACCTCGTCGTCGTGCGACTGTTCCCAGACCAAGAATGCGAGCGTGGCGGGATAGGCAAGAGCGGCCAGGGCTAGTGCGACGATGATCTTGCGGAACACCGTCGCACCGGTCCTAGAACGACCTATAGAGCGCGACGCGCTTTACTTCTTGGATCGCCTTGGTGACCTTGATCCCGCGCGGGCATGCTTGAGTGCAGTTGAATGCGGTGCGGCATTTGAAGGCGCCGTCCCTCTGAGACAGGATCTCGAGGCGCTCGTCTCCTCCCGTGTCGCGTGAGTCGAAGATGAACCGATGCGCGTTGACGATCGCGGCGGGTCCGACATACTCCTCGTCCGACCAGAAGATCGGACACGCGGTTGTGCATGCGGCGCACAGGATGCATTTGGTGGTGTCGTCGAAACGATCGCGCTCCTCCTGGGACTGGATGCGCTCCCGCGCAGGTTCGTGCTCGGACTCGTCAACGATCAGCCACGGCTTGACGGCCTTGTAGCCCGCGAAGAAAGGCTCCATGTCGACGATGAAGTCCTTGAGCACCGAGAGACCGCGGATGGGTTCGACCGTAATCGGCTGCTTGAGGTCTTTGATGAGGACCTTGCACGCCAATACGTTGACGCCGTTCACGACCATCGCGTCGGAGCCGCACACTCCGTGCGCACAGGAGCGGCGCAGCGCCAAAGAGGAATCCAGCTCCCACTTGACCTTGTGGAGGCAATCCAACAGGCGCTCCATCGGGTCCGCCTCCACGCGATAGCTCTCGAAGTGAGGCCCGGAGTCGAACTCCGGGTTGTAGCGCAACAGGTTGAGGTCGACGTTCACCTTTTCAATACTTCCTTTCGACGGGCTCGTAGCGTCCCATGGTGACGTCCTTGTGAGACAGCTTGGTGTCTCCATCTGCGGTCTTGGTGATGAACGAGTGCTTGAGCCAGTGAGCGTCCTCGCGCATCTGATGGTCCTCGCGGTAATGTCCGCCGCGGCTCTCGGTGCGAGCACGCGCTGCGACGACCAGCGCTTCGGCCATGTCGAGCAGGAAGCCCAGCTCAATGTGCTCGACCAGCTCGGTGTTGAAGATCTTGCTGCGATCCTTTACCCGGCAGACCTCGTAGCGCTTCCGCAGCTCGGTGATCGTCGAGAGAACGGAGCTCAATGAGTCCTCGGTACGCACGACCGAGGCCTTGTCCATCATCTCGTCCTGGAGCGTCGCCCTGATCGAGGCGGTCGACTCCTCCGACTCGCCATCGCACAGCGCTGCGATCCACTTCTCGGACGCCTTCTCCGCCCCCTCTGGCAGCGCCGGCAGCGGATGAGTGGAGGCGTAATCGGCCATGGCGAGACCGCCTCGGCGGCCGAACACGACGATGTCCAGGAGCGAGTTCGTGCCCAGGCGGTTTGCGCCATGAACCGACACGCAGGCGCACTCGCCGGCCGCATAGAAACCCGGCACTATGGCGCCGGTGTGGTCGGCGAGAACCTCGGCTTGAACGTTGGTCGGTATCCCGCCCATGGCGTAGTGCGCGGTAGGCACGATGGGCACGCCTTCCTTGACGGGATCGACGTCCAGATAGGTGCGGGCGAACTCGGTGATGTCGGGCAGCTTCTTCTCGATGACTTCGGGATCCACCTCGGTCAAATCGAGCAGGATGCAGTCCTTGTCGGGGCCCGCGCCGCGGCCCTCCTTGATCTCGAAGAACACTGCGCGCGACACCATGTCGCGCGGTGCCAGGTCCTTGATGGTGGGAGCGTAGCGCTCCATGAAGCGTTCGCCGTCGCCGTTGCGCAGGATGCCTCCTTCGCCGCGTGCTGCCTCCGAGAGAAGGATGCCGAGGCGGTAGAGGCCGGTGGGATGGAATTGATAGAACTCCATGTCCTCGAGCGGCAATCCCGCGCGGTAGACGACTCCGGGCCCGTCCCCGGTGAGAGTGTGGGCGTTGGAGGTGATCTTGAACATCTTTCCGTAGCCGCCGGTTGCGAACAAGACCGACTTGCAGTGAAAGATGTGAAGTTGCCCGGTGGCGAGCTCATAAGCCACGATCCCGCAACAGACGCCGTCTTCCATCACCAGGTCGAGGACGAAGAACTCGTTGTAGAACTCGACGCCGAACTTGGTGCACTGCTGAAACAGTGTTTGCAGGATCATGTGGCCGGTGCGATCGGCTGCATAACAGGCCCGTTTGACGGGAGCCTCGCCGTGATTCGAGGTGTGTCCGCCGAAGCGGCGCTGGTCGATCTTCCCCTCGGGCGTCCGGTTGAAGGGCAGACCCATGCGCTCGAGCTCGAGCACGGAGTCGACGGCTTCCTTGCACATGATGTCGACCGCGTCCTGGTCGGCGAGGAAGTCCGAGCCCTTGACTGTGTCGAAGGCGTGCCACTCCCACGAGTCCTCCTCGACGTTGGCGAGGGCCGCGCACATACCTCCCTGAGCGGCCCCGGTGTGGGAGCGGGTGGGGTAGAGCTTGGACACGACCGCAGTCTTGACGCGCCTTCCCGCCTCCAGCGCGGCGCGCAGGCCGGCCCCCCCGGCACCGACGATCACGGCGTCGTATTCGTGGATCTGTGCCATCAGCCCGATACGCCGGCGTCGAAGGCGACGACCACGGTCGTGCCCATGATCATCAAGATCGCGGTCAGCCCGTAGAGCGTTCCTTTGACCGCCGTCCTGACCCCTGGGGAGTGGATGTAGTCGTCGATGATGGTGCGCAGACCGTTGACACCGTGAAGCAGAGCGAGCACTAGAAGGACCCAGTCAAACGCCCGCCAGCCGACGTTGGCCCAGCGTTCGGCGACGAAGTCGAAGCCGACCCTCTCCACCCCCGAGCCGACCAGATGCATGACGTAGAGGTGGATGAGCACCAAGAACAGCAGGATGACCCCCGACACCCGCATGAAGAACCACCACCACACCTCGGTCGAGGAGGGGCGGCGGCCGGGAGAGAACGCCTTGGGCTTGTGCTTTCGATAGATGTCTTCCACGGTCGCCATAGGCACAAATCCTAACCGTGGAGTTCGCCGAACGACCACAATGGGTCCGCTCGGGCGCTGCCTCTCGCAAGCGTCCGAAGCAGGGTGGCCCGGATCTCTGGCGCAGGCGCAAGCGGGGAGCAGACCGGCCGCGGGTAGCATCGAGGGGGTGAGCGACCAGCGCATCACCGACTCAGGCATCGTCGTCGAGCCCGTGTACGGACCCTCCGAGCGGCCGGCGCTCAACCCTCCCGGAGAGTATCCCTACACACGCGGCATCCACCCGGAGATGTATCGCTCCCGGCTGTGGACCATGCGCCAGTACGCTGGCTTTGGCTCGGCGACACAGACCAACGCTCGCTTTCGTTATCTCTTGAGCGCGGGTCAGACGGGGCTGTCGGTGGCGTTCGACCTGCCCACCCAGATGGGCTATGACTCCGATCATCCGCTGGCCGAGGCCGAGGTCGGCCGGGTCGGCGTCGCTATCGACTCGCTCGCGGACATGGAGCTGCTGCTCGATGGGATCCCCTTGGGCGAGGTATCGACGTCAATGACGATCAACTCGACTGCGGCGATCCTGTTGCTGCTTTACGAGCTAGTCGCGGTGAAACAGGGAGTGGACGGCGAGCACCTGAGTGGCACGACTCAGAACGACATCTTGAAGGAGTACATCGCCCGCGGCACCTATATCTATCCGCCCAAACCTTCGATGCGGATCGCCACCGATCTGTTCTCCTATTGCAAAGATAGGCTGCCTCGCTGGAACACGATCTCGATCTCGGGCTATCACATGCGAGAAGCGGGGTGCACCGCAGTACAGGAGGTGGCCTTTACGCTCTCCGACGCGATTGCCTACGTCGAGGCCGCGCTCGAGGCGGGGCTCGAAGTGGACGACTTCGGCCCGCGCTTGTCCTTCTTTTTTGCCTGCCACATGAACTTCTTCGAAGAGGTGGCGAAATTCCGCGCCGCCCGCAGGTTGTGGGCGGAGATCATGAAAGAGCGATTCGGCGCCTCCAACGAGCGTTCAATGATGCTTCGCTTCCATACGCAGACGGGCGGGGCCACGCTTACCGCGCAGCAGCCGGAGAACAACATCGTGCGGACCGCACTCGAAGCTCTTGCCGCGGTGCTGGGCGGGACGCAGTCGCTGCACACCAACGCATACGATGAGGCGCTGGCATTGCCCTCTCAGAGATCGGCCATGATTGCGTTGCGCACACAACAGGTGATCGCGTTTGAGTCCTCGGTCGTCGACTCGGCCGACCCGCTCGGCGGGTCCTATTTCGTAGAGGCGCTGACCGACGGCATCGAGGAGGAAGCGCGCGCCTACATCGAGCGCATCGACGAGCTCGGGGGCGCGATCGAGGCCATCGAATCCGGATACACGAAGCGCGAGATCGAAGACTCGGCCTACCGCATCGCCCGCGAGCTCGAGAGCGGAGGCCGGTCGGTGGTGGGCATGAACAAGTTCCAAGGGGGCGGCGAGGAGACGGTCGAGCTTCAAGAAATGGATCCAGAGCTGCTCGACGCTCAAAAGGGACGGCTGGCCGATGTCCGAGCCGGCCGGGACGAAGACGCAGTTGGTAAAGCATTGCGAGAGCTCGAGGACGCCGCTCGAGGCAACGACAACCTGCTCTACCCAATGAGGGATGCGCTGGCCGCCTACGTCACGCTCGGAGAAGTCTCGGACAGGCTGCGAGACGTGTTCGGCGAGTACCGGCCGGCGAGCCTGTAGTGGCCGTCGAGCGTGTGGCGGTGATCGGTGGGACGGGGGCCGAGGGTTTCGGGCTTGCGCTGAGGTGGGCCTCCGCCGGGATGGAGATCGTGATCGGCTCCCGCGACCAGGGCCGGGCGGAGGACGCGGCCGCCCGCTTACGAGAGCGGGTCCGGGAGGCGCGGGTCTCCGGGCTGGTGAACGCCGAGGCGGTCGCCCGCTGCAGCACGGTGGTGGTCGCAGTACCCTTTTCGGGCCAGGCCGCCATCTACAAGTCGCTGGCCTCAGGGCTCAGGGAGGACGCCGTGGTGGTCGACTGCACGGTCCCGGTCGAGGCCGCGGTTGGGGGCAAGGCGACGCACGTTCTCGGCGTGTGGGAGGGCTCGGCCGCCCAGCTGGCGGCCTCCTTGATCCCCGAGGGAACAACCTTGTGCGCGGCCTTCCACACCCTCTCGGCCTCTGCTCTGGAGGATCTCGAAAACCCCTTGGACGGCGACGTCCCGGTATGCGGGCCCAAGGCCGGCAAGGCGGTCGTGCGTGAGCTGGTGGAGGCGATCCCGAGGCTCGGTTTCGTGGACGCGGGGCCGCTGGAGAACGCGCGCGTCGTCGAGCCGATTACCTCGTTGTTGATCGGCATCAACCGTCGCTACAAGACCGACCGGGCCGGCATCCGCTTCACCGGGCTGTAGCGGCCGGGTGCAGTTCTGAGTGAACTTTGTGTCTGTGACCACGCCTGGGGTGGTTGCAGCGACAAAGTTCGACCGTTGCGGCTGCGAACGGGTGGCTACTCGCCCAGGACCTTGATGACCAGCCGCTTGCTGCGCCGCCCGTCGAACTCGCAGTAGAAGATCGCCTGCCACGGACCGAGGTCGAGCTTTCCCTCGGTCACCGGGACGATGACCTGATGGTGGACGAGCAGGTTCTTGAGATGGGCGTCGCCGTTGTCCTCGCCGCCGCGATGGTGGCGATAGTCGCCGGGGTCGGGGCTCAATGCCGCCGAAACTTCGCCGGCCGGCTCCTTCCACGACGGTGGAGCGATCTTGTCGAGCCACTCGAGCACGTCATCCTGAATGCCGGGCTCGTCGTCGTTGATCCATACCCCCGCTGTGATGTGCATGGCCGAGACCAGCACTAGCCCTTCTGCGATGCCCGACTCCTGGACGGCAGCGGCGACGCCTTCAGTAATGCGGATGAACTCACGCCGCTCTTTCGTCTTGAAGGTCTTGTAGACCGTATGCGACTTCATGTGCCCTCCCTTTGGTTCGGCTCACTCCTTGAGCTTCGCCAGCACCACTGCGCGAGCGTCTTCGTCGCGCTCCACGCCCCGTTGCTCGAGAAGCGGATCGGCGAGTCTCAGATAGAGATCGACGGTAGCCCGCAGTGCATCCATGACCGCGTTACGCTCGAGAGCCGGCACCGTGCGCGCGAACAGGGGGGCGAGCTCGCCCACATGCTGCTCGGCCCGGCGTGACCCATAGGGCTTGACTCCAGAAGTCTCGGCTAGGAGCGCGAACAACACGTTCCCGCGCAGGTACTGCAGCGCATCGAGAGCTTCGTAGAGCTCGCCCCGCAGGATCTTCGAGTGCGTGTACCAGACCCAGGTCCACATGCGGACTTCGATCCAGGCGAGATCCACCCCCGCCGCATCCTCGGGGCCACCCAGTGCCACAGCGATGTCGTCGTCCTGTGACCACACCACCCAACTCGGCATGCCCTCGTTCTTGGCGCTCAACTCGCCGAGACGGACCAGGTAGAAATCAACGTGGATGAGATCGTCGTAGAGCACTATCAGCATGTCGGGATGCCCGACGTGCTCTGCGGTGAAACGAGCCACCGGCACGCCGCACGCCTCCACCAGCTCATCTCTGTGCTCGACGGCCTCGTCGTGCAGCTCGTCCCGGGTGACGACCTTGAGATCGAGGTCCGAATAAGCGTCGGTGGCCGTCCCCGTCGCCAGCGAGCCCGACACCACCAAGCCGATGACGCCGGGCATGGTCCGGGTGAACGCACTCGCGGCCTCGAGCTTCGCGCGGTGCAGCGGCAGGTCGTCGAGTCCGGGAGGCAGATGCATGGAGCGAGACCCTATCGAACCCGCTCTCACATCTGTTCGGCCCAGGCCCGGCCCCCGATGCCGCCCGCACTCTCTCCGCCCCGTCGACGGTGGTCAAACGTCCTCGGTCCGCATATCACCACCGTTTTAGGGGGTCAAAAGTCCTCGGTCCGCTTTTTGCCACCGCTGGCCCCAGGCTTCACATGTGGTTGCAGAACTCGGGTTGAGCTACAGTCCTCCCAGGTTCGCGGGCGGCCATGCCAGCAGGAACGCCCGGCCCACGACATCTTCGAGCGGCACCGGTCCGATTACGCGGGAGTCCTCGGAGTGGTTGCGGTTGTCGCCCATCACGAACACCGTTCCTCGCGGCACCAGGCACGCCGTAGCGGAGACGAAAAGGCCCATCCCCCCGCAGGTGCCGCGGGTGATCGTCAGGCTGGTCTTGTCTCTCTCTTTCAGGTACGGCTCGGTGATCGTGCGACCTTCCACCGTCAGCACGCGCGGCCTTCCTTTGTAGGAGATCGTGTCCCCCGCGACCGCGACCACACGCTTGATGACGTAGGTGCGGTCACCTCCCGCCAAGCCCTTGACCAACGCTACAGCCTTGTCCCCCAGGGAGAGCGCGGGGGCCGGGCTGCCGCTTCCGAAGACGAGGACGTCCTTCCGCTCTGGAGGGTCGAGGCGGTAACCCACTCGCTCGACCAACACGCGATCGCCCTCGTGCAGAGTCGGGAGCATTGACTCGGACGGTATGAAGAAGGCCTGCACCACGAATGCCTTGAGCAGCAACGCGATCACGAACGCCGCCGACAGCAGCAGCGGCAGCGACACGACTCTGGACGCCCGCGTTCGTGAGGCCCCTTTCCCCATGACTCTTAGTCTGCCGTCTCCGACGTGAAAAGTGAAGAGGGTCGAACTAGGGCTACGGCCGTCGCGTCTTGAGGGTTCCTCCGCCCCGTTCGGCCAACTTGGGGCGGGCTATACGCGCGTTTCGTCCCAAACCTCGGCCTGGGTGTCAGAGCTGCAGCACGAAGGCGACCAGGTAGACGTCGGGTAAGTCGATGTCGAGCTCGGGTGCCCGCGCGAAGCCGAGCCCCGAGTAGAGGCTGTGGGCGGCGTGCATCCAGCGCGTCGTGTGCAGGATGACTCGGCGCTTGCCGTCGAAGCGCGCCCGAGCGATGCACTCCTGCACCAGTGCGACCCCCACTCTGCGTCCGCGGGCGGCAGGAGCCACTGCCAGCATGCGGATCCCGGCCGCATCGGGATCGTGGAACTCCGCAAACAGATTCTGAGGAGTGGCGACGTAGGTGACGCACCCGAGCAGCTCCCGGTCGCTGCCTGCCACCAGCACGAGTGCGTCTGTAGCGCGTGCGCTCACGTCGCGCAGCTCGTCGAGGTAGTCGCCGAAGTCTCGGGGCGCGTCGTCGGCCGCGGGAGGGCTGAGGTAGGCCGCAACCGTAAGCTCGCCGGCGGCCGCATGCTCCTCCGGTCGGATCGGCCGAATGGCGACTACCTCAGGTGATAACGGCGATGACTGCGCCCGGCTCGACCGACTGGCCCTCGGCAACTTTCAGCTCCCCCACGATTCCGTCGCGATGCGTCAATATCGAATTCTCCATTTTCATAGCTTCGAGGACGCACACCGACTCTCCGGCCTTCACCTCGTCGCCGGCTGAGACCAGTAGCTTGATGATGGTTCCCTGCATCGGCGCCTTGAGAACGTCCGAGGCATGGGCGCCGATGTGTCCGCCGATCTGCGGGCGCGGGGGCTTGGAGAGTCTGCGGCCGCCGGAGGAGCGTTCGCGGGCCACGACCGCGAACCGCTTGCCGTCGATCTCGATGCCGAAACGGCGCACGACGGCGCCGACATCTGGCTCGCCGCCGGTCGAGTTGGCGAGACTCGGGGCGCCAAGCTCCATGTCGTTCTCGACGGTCGCAGTGTCGTAGGCGCCTGTGAGGAAGCGCTCGTCGGCCAGCGCGAGCCGGTGCCACTCGAGCGTCGTTTTGATTCCGCCGATATGGAACTCGTTGACGGCCCTCGAGAGGCGGGCGATCGCCTGCGAGCGGGTGGGGCCGTGGGCGATCAGCTTGGCGATGAGCGGATCGTAGGCAGCGGGCACTGCGGCTCCCGATCGAGCTCCCGAATCGACCCGGATACCGGGACCGCCGGGCTCCCGATAAGTGGAGATGACACCCGGGGCCGGCATGAAGCCGAGGGCCGGGTCCTCGGCGTTGATCCGGCACTCGATGGCATGGCCGGATAGTGCGATGTCGCCCTGGTCGAACCCCAGTGGCTCATCGCCCGCGACGAGGATCTGAGCCGCGACGAGGTCTACGCCGCAGACGAGCTCGGTCACCGGATGCTCGACCTGGAGCCGGGTGTTCATCTCGAGAAAGTAGAAGGTCTTGCTGTCGCGGTCCAAGAGGAACTCGCAGGTCCCCGCGTTGCGGTAGCCGACCTGCTTCGAGACCTTGGCCGCGGCCTCCATGATCGCCTCACGCACGTTTTCCTCCAGAGCCGGCGAGGGCGACTCCTCGAGGAGCTTCTGGTGGCGGCGCTGCAGCGAGCAGTCGCGCTCCGGAAAGCTCAGGATCGTCCCGGACGCGTCTCCGAGCACCTGCACCTCGATGTGGCGAGGCCGCTCCAGGTAGCGCTCGAGGTAGACGTCCCCGGAGGAGAAGTACGCCTGAGCTTCGCGGGCGGCCCCCGCCAACGCCTCGGGGATGTCTCGAGCCGAGCGAACCACCCGGAAGCCCTTGCCGCCCCCGCCGGCCGCCGCCTTGATGGCGACGGGAAGGCCGTGTCGGTCGCAGAAGGCTTGAACCTCCGACGCGTCCGTCACGGGCTCGAGCGTGCCGGGAACGCAGTCGACCCCTGCTTCGACCGCCGCGCGCCGGGCCGCGGTCTTGTCGCCCATCGAGGCGATGACGGAGGCCTCGGGGCCTACCCAGGCCATGCCCGCGTCGGCCACGGCCCGGGCGAAGTCGGCGTTCTCGGCCAGAAAGCCGTAGCCGGGATGGACGGCCTGTGCCTCCGAGCGCTTTGCCGCTTCGATGACCGAAGCGATGTCGAGGTAGGAAGCGGACGGCGGGCCGGCCCCGATGTTGTAGGCCTCGTCCGCGAGCTCCACGTGAAGGGCGTCTGCGTCCAGCTCCGAGTAAACGGCCACCGGGCTTATGTCGAGGTCACGGCACGCCCTGATCACGCGCACCGCAATCTCGCCGCGGTTGGCAACCAGGAGCTTGGTGAACATCGACCTATCCTACGAGCGCAATGCACTCCGATCTCAGTGCCGCCCGCATCGAAGGCGCGCTGCGAGGCCGGTGGGGACGCCCTCTCAGGTTCTTCGAGGAGATCGAATCGACCAACTCCGAGGCGCTCGAGTGGGCCGAGGAGGGCGCGCCCGAGGGGGCCGCGGTCGTCGCCGACCATCAGAGCGCCGGTCGGGGGAGGCTCGGACGGACGTGGCTCTCGGAGCCCGGCGCCATCCTGCCCCTGTCGGTGGTGTTGAGGCCTCGGCTCCCGCCCGATCGCTTCGGCCTTCTCAGCGCTGCCGCCGGGGTGGCGACCGCCGAGGCCATTGCCGAGGTATCGGGACTGTCCTGCCGCCTCAAGTGGCCCAACGACGTCACGATCTCGGGTCGCAAGGTCGCAGGAATACTGCACGAGAGCCGCGTGAGCACCGCTGGGGTCCCCGCGGTCGTGTGCGGGATCGGCATCAACGTGAGGTGGACGAAGCTTCCGGAGGAGCTGGGGGGCCGCGCCACGAGCCTCGCCCTCGAAGGCAGCGAGGTAGATCGTGCAGTCCTCACGGGCTCCCTCCTTCTCGCTCTGGAGAAAGCCTGCGGCCGACTCGACGAAGAGAACGGAAGTGCCGAAATAATTGAGCGGGCCACCGCTTTATCCGAGGTGTTGGGGCGAACCGTGGAAGCTCGTGTGGGGGGAGTGCTCGTTTTGGGCCTGGCCTCAGCGCTCACGGCCGCAGGCGGGCTCGTGCTCGACACCGCGGAGGGCCGCCGGGTCCTTGACGCCGGAGAGATCGAGAGGCTGCGGCCGGCGTGAGCGCGCCGCCGCGACCCACGAAGGAGCAGATCGCCGCGGCCCACGGCCGCCTGGTTCCCGACGTGGTAGCTCCAGATCTCAGAGTTCTGTTCTGCGGTATCAATCCGGGCCTCTACTCGGGAGCGGTGGGACATCACTTCGCCCGGCCCGGCAACCGCTTCTGGGCCGCGCTTTTCCTCTCTGGCTTCACCCACCGGCGGCTGTCTGCGTTCGAGGAAGAGGAGCTTCTCGGTCTCGGCCTGGGAATCACGAACCTGGTGCGGCGCGCCACCGCCACGGCCGACGAGGTCTCGAAGGACGAGCTTGTAGACGGCGCCCGGGCCTTACGACGCAAGGTGCGGAAGCTCAGACCTCAAGCGGTTGCCTTTCTGGGCCTGGGTGCCTACCGCGTGTCCTTCTCGGCCCCCGCGGCCGTGGTCGGCGAGCAGCCGGAGCTAATCGGCGACACGCGGCTGTGGCTCTTACCCAACCCTTCCGGCCTCAACGCCCACTATCAGGTCGATGCGCTGGCCGAGGTCTTCGCCGAGTTGCGCCGAGCCGTCGCTCGGACTGGACGTCCGTAAGGAGAGCATCGCCGCGGGGATCCTGCGGCCCGGGAGCGTGGAGCCCGATTTGCGCACCCTCGCCAGCACGCCCGAGGCTCTGCGCAAGCTCGTGTCTCCGATGGATCGCGCCTCGTTGATCGCGTGCTACGAAGCGGGCCCCACCGGCTACGACACCTACCGGGTGCTGGAGCGGCTCGGGTCCGCTGCGAGGTCATCGCTCCGGCGTTGATCCCCCGGCGCGCAGGCAAGAGGATCAAGACCGATCGCATCGACGCTCGCAACCTCGCTCGTCTCCACCGGGCCGGCGAGCTCACCGCCATCCGGGTTCCGACCCCGGCCGAAGAGGGCTTGCTGTTCGGTGACCGCGTTTCTACCGATCCGGCTGTGTGGGAGCTGGGCGACCCTCACTACGACGACTTAGCGATGGGCCAGGGACGCCTGCTTGCAGAACAGATCGCCGAACAACTCGGCGGTGTCATCGTTCCAAGCTGGAACTGCCGGGGCCTCGTTGAACCGGACGAGCGGAAAAACAGCCATAAGCCAGGGAATCGCTAAGGCTCCCGCCCGCGCCTACCGCGGCCTGGAGCAGGTTAACCCTTGGGCGCCGGAAAAGGACTACGTTGCTGGGGCCTTCTTGGCGTTACGAAAGGATTCAGTGGCGTCGTGCATTGCACGCGTGAAGGCGGTGGTCTGTGTGCCGAGGGCGCGTTCCAACAACCGGTCGGACTGAGACCACAGCTCATCTATGGCGGGGATCAGCCTTATCCCGTCCTCGGTGAGCCGGACGTGCCCCCCACGACCCGGTCGGTCACGAGTGACGTAGCCATCGCGCTCCAAACGGGCCAGCGCCTTGCTCGTCGTCGCCCGCTCGACTCCCAGGCGGGCGGTGAGCTGTGACTGCAGCACGGAGGGCCCTGCCTCGGCCAATGCCTGCAACAAGAGCTCTTGGCCGACGTGCAGTCCGAGCTCGGCGAGGCGCTCGCCGAACCAGTAGCGATGTGCTCGGGCGAGTGTGATCAGTGCTATCCCCGGCGACATCGTCGTCATCGTCTTCCTCCCCTGCTCACGGGCAACTTGTCAGTCGGCGAACATGGAGATTCGCCGACTGACAGGAGCGTAACGATCATGGAGCTGGGCCTAAGAGAAGCGACCGTGCTGGTGACCGGGGGCTCCAACGGCATCGGGGCAGCCATCGCCCGCGCCTTCGTCGAGGAGGGCTCCCGAGTCGCCACAACCTACTTCTCCGATGCAGACGCCGGTGAGCGGGTAGTCGAGGAGGCGCTCCAGAGAGGTGGGCAAGCGATGGCCATGCCCTACGACTTGGCCGACCCCGGCGGCGCCGACAGTATCGTGGACCAGCTGCTAGCCCGCTGGGGCCGGCTCGACGTCGTGATCGCCAATGCCGTGCGCTGGCCCATCCTTCCCAACGGGCAGCAACTCCTCGCTGATACAGACCCGCCGGCGTGGCGACACGCCGTCCGAGTCAACTTGGAGGGCACCACAGCGCTGCTGCGTCGCGCAGCCCTTGAGATGATGACGGCCGGCGCCGGGCGCATCGTAGTTGTCACCACCGAAGTAGCTGAAGTGGGCATGGCGGGGGCTACCGCCTACAGCACCGCCAAGGCCGGCTTGCACGGTCTGGTGGCCAGCCTGCGTTGGGAACTTGGTCCGCGCGGCATCTTGATCAATATGATCTCCCCGGGCTTCAACCTTACGCCGCGAAACCTAGCCAACCTCCCCGATGAGGTGCGCGAGCAAGTACGCCGCAGAACCCCAACAGGGCGGCTCTCTACGCCTGAAGACGCCGCGCCGACCGTGGTGTTTCTTGCCTCCCAAGCCAACCGCAACATCACCGGCGAGTTCATCTCGGTCAGCGGCGGCGCCGACTAGGCTCAGTCGCGGCCTTGGAGGCCTGCCTCGGCAACTGCGACCGGGCTTGCCTCCGACACGCAAACATCCGGCTGCGACTCTCATGCATCACGTGGCGCCGGCCGGCCGCGACGATTACGGCGCCTCCTCCGGTGAGATCGGTCATGCGCGAACGCCATGATGCGGAAGTGCAAGGTGCTGCTCGAGTGGGATGAAACAGAGGGCCTATGGGTCTCGCACGTATCGACGCTCGGTCATCTCTAAACCTACCCGGAGAGCCAAGGCGAAAGCCCTCGAGCAGACGCGCGAAGCGATCATTGGATATCTGGAGGCCGCCGCCCAAGAGGGTATTCCCGTTCCCGGCCCTGAAAACGACGCTGAAATCGTTGAGCTTGAGATCGCCACACCCTGGGCCGACTCCTAGGTCGATCTTTCCGCGCTCAGACTCGCTCAGCGACTTCAGACGCGGAAAGGTCGCACATCCCCCCGGCGCGGGCGACAATGGCGGCGATGACCGAGCCCGGCCTCCACGAAATCGTTATGGTCCGCCACGGCGAAACCGAGTGGAGCGAGGCCAAAAAGCACACCTCCATGACCGATCTTCCGCTGAACGAGCGCGGGCGTCAGCGAGCGCTAACGGTTGCTCCCAAGCTCGAGGGTCTCGAATTCGCCGCGGTCCTGGTAAGTCCGCTGCGCCGCGCGCGCGAGACTTGCGAGCTGGCCGGCTTCGCCGATCGAGCCGAGGTCGCAGACGATCTCTTCGAGTGGCGCTACGGCGACGACGAGGGCCTCACCACCGAGGACATCCGGCGAGACCGGCCCGGGTGGACCGTCTGGAGCGACGGCCCCCAGGGTGGCGAGACCGCCCACGAGGTGCGAGTCCGCGTCGACTTCGTCATCGATCGAGCAGCAAGGGCCGCCGGTGACACCCTGCTGTTCGCCCACGGCCACATCCTGCGGGCGCTGGCGGCTCGCTGGATCGGGCTCGAGGTCTCGGGCGGCGCCCGTCTTGCCCTGGGGACGGCGACGGTGAGCCGGCTCGGTTATGAGCGCGACACCAGGGTGATCCTCGCCTGGAACACTTAGTGCACCTCCCCATAAATACGGTGGCATTCGAACGCCTCTGCATCCCCGCTCGCGGCGTTCCACGGCTCCGCCGAGGTTGGAATTGGGATTCAATCTGTCGCTCACGTACCTTCCAGGTACGCAGCGCTCCTCGCGC
>DASRPA010000095.1:0-13642 GCA_035646635.1 Actinomycetota bacterium
CTACCTGAACCCCGGCGCGAAAAGGCCCCGAACCAGTCGGGGCCCTTCGCCTTGTCCGCCATCCCCCGCGTTCGGCGGCTCCACCATCCCCCGCTTGCGCGCGTACTCCGGGCCGGCTCGCGGCGGGGGGCTCTTGGCGCCGCCCCAGCCGGAAGCTGCTCTCGGTGTTGGAAGATGTTACCTGGGCACGGTTCTCGCCGCAATGGGGTTTGTGGCGACTGCCGTTGATCTTTGGTGAGGGATCTTCCTTCCGATTTGGAGGTAGTTGGAAGCGTAAAGGCGCGCCTAGTAGCCGTCTGTCGAGGAAGTGTCACAGCCCCCTTGTAGGTTGGCCTCATGGATTCCACCACCTTTAGCCCGCGCTCTAACCGAGCGGCTGGCCCGCGCTCTAACCGAGCGGCGCCGCTCGCACTTGACGAAGCTCAATTACGCGTCCGCGCGCACCGCTCCGGGCCACTGCTGGTCCTGGGCAGCCCGGGCACCGGCAAGACCACGGTCATAGAGGAGCGCTTCGTCGGCTTGGCCACCGGCTCCTGCGCACCCGACCGCATCCTCGTTCTGGTGAACGATCGCGATCACAAGATGGGTTTGCGGGACCGCTTGACGCGGCGCCTGCTGATCGACGAGGGGATGGCTGCCCTGATCGAGGTGCCGGTCTACACCTGGTACGGGCTGGCACATCACCTGGTCAGCCGCCATTACCGCGATCTCGGGTACCCCGAGGCGCCCGTTCTGCTCACCGGACCCGAACAGTGGGGCGATGTGCGCGACGCGCTGGCGTCGGAGAACGAGCTCAACTGGCCCAGCTTCCGAGGTCTGCTCCGCAGTGAGGGGTTCGTGGACGAGGTCGTCGACTTCTGCATCCGGGCCGAACAACAGCTCCTTGCCGAATCCGACCTGCGTTCGCTGGTTGAACGGCGCCCCGAGTACTCGGAGGTGGTCGACTTCTACCGCAAGCGGCGAAGGCGCCTTCGGAGCAGCTCGCGCATCGACTACCCCAGGCTGCTGGAGGACGCGGGATGGCTGCTGGCGAACGTCGAGCCCATCCGGCAATCGCTTGAGCATCGCTTCGCCCATGTGCTCGTGGACGACGCCCACGAGCTGGCCCCCGTGCAGCAGCGGCTGTTGTCTTTTCTCACCTCCGATCTGACATCGGAGGAGACCCAGAGCCACCGCTCTCTTGTGGTGGTGGCGGACCCGGACTGCTGCATCGAGACTTTTAGAGGAGCCGACCCGGCGTGGCTCGGGAGCTTCTCCGACCAGTTCGGTGCTCACGAGACGGTGGTGCTCGAGACCTCCTACCGGCTCGGTGAAGACCTCGGCGCCCGCTCGCGCCGTGTCGCCGAGGTGCTGGGAGAAGCTTCCCACCGCGCCGACAGTTATTGTGGCGAAGCGACCCTCGAGGCGGCCTCCTATCCGAGCCTCGCCCAAGAGCTCGAGGGGGTAGCGCGCACCCTCCGACAGGCGCACCTGAGTGACGGAGTCGCCTACGACGACATGGCGGTCCTGCTGAGCTCGCCGCACGGGATGCTGGCCCCGCTCGAACGAGCGC
The DNA here is from genome assembly GCA_035646635.1 of Actinomycetota bacterium. Classification (GTDB taxonomy): domain Bacteria; phylum Actinomycetota; class CADDZG01; order CADDZG01; family WHSQ01; genus JACDAL01. Next base: position 1,553 of record DASRPA010000095.1, read on the forward strand.
TTCAGGCGGTAGAGGTGCCCTACTCCGTCTCCATTCCGGACCGTTCCCTCGAGCGCGAGCCGGCCGTGGCCGCGTTTCGGTGCCTCGCTCGCTTCGCCCTGGAGGACGACGCAGAGGCGCTCGACGACCTGCTGCGTTCCCCGATGGTCGGTCTCGAAGAGGCCGCAGTAAGAGACCTCGACCGGGCTGCGTTTCTGCGCAGAGTCTCACTGGGCGAGCTCCTCGATGACCTTCCCGAGGAGGTGAGCGAGCCCGTACGCGCCCGCATATCGAACTTGTTGCGGCTCAGAGACGTGCTCCGGTCCCGTCGTGACGCCCCCGCAGATCAGGCCTTCTGGGCGGTGTGGGAGTCGGCCACCTTCTACCGGGACCTCGAACGGAGGGCACAACGCGATCCCGACGACTCTTCTCACCGGGATCTCGACGCACTCGTAGCGTTCGCTCGTGCGCTGGGCAGGTTCATCGAACGTCGCCGCGGCTCAGGCACTCTTTTGGACTACTTGGGCGCCATCGGGCGGGCGGATTTTGGGGCCGACCCGTGGTTGCCGCGCGATCGCAAGAGGCGCGGAGTCGAGATCCTGTCCTTTCACCGCTCCAAGGGCAAGCAGTGGTCGATTGTGTGCGTATGTGGCTGCATCGAGGGCTCGATCCCGAAGGGGCGCCGCGCGCGCGGCATGTTCGACATCCTCGGAGCCGATGGCCACCAAGCCGCCGACGACGCCGAAGACCGGCGAGTGTTCTACGTCGCGCTGACCCGCGCCATGAAGCGCTGCGTGGTAACCACCTCTCCGGGCCCCAGTCGCCGGGGCCGGCCCAGTCGCTATCTGGGTGAAATCATGGACTCCGTCCCCGAGGCGGTGCTGACTTCCGGGGCCGAGCCGCTCACCTTCACCGAGGCCGCGGCGCGTCTGAGGCGCACGATCGCCGATCTGTCGGCTCCCGCTCCCGAGCGGGTGGCTGCGCTGGGAGCTCTGGCGAGAGTGCGAGAGCTCGACCCCTCGTGCGCCGCAGCCAATCCGAGGGAGTGGTGGTGGCGCTGGGACTGGACCGAGGGAGCCGTCGGGGTCTCCACCCGTCGAGGCCGGAGGGGGGAGGAGGAAGGATCGGCGGAGGAGGGCTCGCCCCCGGAAGGATCGGCGGAGGAGGGATCGCCCCCGGAAGGATCGGCGGAGGAGGGATCGCCCAAGCTCAGGACGAGCTACTCACGCATCTCCCAGTACGACAACTGCCCCCTCGCCTACCTCTTCTCCGTGGTGCTGGGCCTCGATCCCGACACCTCACACAACATGGCGTTCGGAACCTGGATTCACCAGATCTTCGAGGACTGCGAGAAGCCTCCTTCCACTGAGGAGCAAGCCCGTGGGCGGCGCCGGCTCCACAATAAGGAAGCCGCGCTGGCTCGTTTCGAAGAGCTCTTCGACCCCCAAGTGTTCCCGAATCGCGCCATCGCCCGGCAGTTTCACCGGGACGGCGCGGTGATGATCGAGCGCTATTGCACGCACCTGTCGCCCGGCACCTCGCTGCGGGCCGAGCACGTCTTCAACATCGACCAGGACGGGCACATCATCAGGGGCCGGATCGACCGCGTCGACCGCAAGGGCCAGGGGATCGTGGTGGCCGACTACAAAACCTCCCGCAGCGCCATTTCGACCAAGGAGGTGCCCGACTCATTGCAGCTCGCCATCTACTACCTGGCGGCCACCAGGGACCCCGAGCTGGTGAAGCTGGGAGAGCCTGTGAGCATGCAGCTCGTCTATCCCGCCTCGATGTCGCGCGGGAACATCACCAGGCGCTGCCAGACCCCGGAGGAGGCGCGCACAGTGCTCGAGCGTCTGCCCGGGCTCATCGAAGGTGTGCTCGGCGAGGACTTCGAGCCGAGCCCCGAGGCCAACTGTCGCTGGTGCAAATTCAAGCCACTCTGCCCCCTCTGGCCCGAAGGCCGGGAGGCGGCCTCGTGAGAGACAAGGGCGGCCCCGGAGTGCTTGCCGCGCTCGGCGGGTTCGAGCCCACCACCGAGCAGTGGCACGCCATTCGGCATCCCCTGGAGCCCCTGTATCTGATCGCCGGAGCGGGCTCGGGCAAGACCGCGATCATGGCCGCCCGCATGGTCTGGGCGGTGGAGGAATGCGGTTACGAGGTCTCGCAGCTGCTCGGTCTCTCCTTCTCCAATAAAGCCGCGGGCGAGTTGAGCCGGCGAATCGTGAACGCGCTGGAGGCGCTCGACGGTGAGGCCCTGGTCCCCATTGAGCCGATGGTGCAGACCTACCACGCCTTTGCCGCCGCCATCGTGCGAGACCATGGCCTTCTCGTTGGCATCGAGAGCGAGGCCGCGCTGCTGACCGAGACGCAGCAATGGCAGCTGGTGCTGTCGTGCCTCGACGACTTGCCTGCTTTCGATGCGCTCGAGCTGCGCTCTACCGCGGGGGTCGTGAGGGCGACTCTGGGTCTTGCCGGCTCCCTGGCCGACCATGTGGTCAGCCCGGCCGACGTCGAGGCGGCCGCGGACGCGGTGATGTCCTCGAGCGCAGGCTATTCCGACGACGTCGTCGAAAATGCCGCCAAGCGCAGGGAGCTGTGCCTGGTGGTTGCCGCCTATCAGAAGGCCAAGTCACGCTATGCGCGCATCGATTTCGGGGATCAGATAACCAAGGCGGTCGAGATCCTGGAGGGCCACCCAGCGGTGCGCGACCTCTACCGCTCCCGCTGGCCGGTGGTATTGCTCGATGAGTACCAGGACACCAACGTCGCGCAGCGGCGGCTGATGCAAGCCTTGGTTACCCCGGGTGGTGCCGTCACGGCGGTGGGGGACACGCGCCAGGCGATCTATGCCTTTCGAGGCGCCACGATGTACAACCTCATCGGTTTTCCAAACCACTTCCCGCGCGCCGTCGGCGCCACCTACCCGGAGGCGTCGTTGTCGCAGAATTTCCGCTCGGGAAAGAACATCTTGGAGGTGGCCAACGCAGTGGTCGCTCCAATTCCCGCCGAGAGACGACCGGGGGAGCCGCTACGTCCATCGGACTTCAACGGGGCCGGGCGTGTCGAGCTCGGGCTCTTCGGCGAGGAACGCGCCGAGGCGGACTGGATCGCACAGCGATGCGACGAGCTGCACGACCTGGCGCTGATGCCGGACCGCCGGCCGGTGGAATGGCGGGACATGGCCGTTCTGGTCCGGCGCCGGAGCGCGATGGCCGCGTTGTTGAAAGGTCTTCAGGACCACGACATCCCGGTCGAGGTGGTGGGGCTTTCAGGCTTGCTCAAGGCGCCGGAGGTAATGGAGGTCGTGGCTTGGCTTCGGTGCCTCGACACGAAGCCGTCGGCCAACCGCTGGCTGGCGCGCGTCCTGCTCGGGCCTCGGTGGCGCATCCATTACCGCGACCTGGCGCTGTGTGCTCGTTGGGCCGCGTGGCAGAACCGCTCGCTGCGCCTCGAGCTCGCCGGAGGCAACGAGGAGCGCGCGCGCGACATGGAGCCCGGCGACGTGGGCTTCTCGCTTCTGGAGGCGCTCGAGCACGTTTCCTCCATCGAGGGCCTGGGGGCCGAGGCGCGTAACCGTTTGGAGGAGTTCACCTGGCGCCTCAGACTGTTGCGGCAGAAGGTGGGCGCACGCTTGCCCGATCTGGTGCAGGAGGTGATCTCTGTTTGCGGGATCGCCGATGCTCTGGCGGCATCGCCCGCCCGGGGCGCGACCGCAGGACGGCAGAACCTCGCCAACCTCCTCGATCATGTCGCCGAGTTTGCACCGGTCGAGGGAGAGGCATCGCTGAGGAGCTTGCTCGCCTATCTCGACGTCGCCGAAGAGGCGGACGAGACTTTCGAGTCATCACAGCCGGCCGCAGCGGACTCCGTCAAGCTCATGACCGTGCACGCGGCCAAGGGCCTCGAGTTCGAGTGCGTCTTCGTTCCCTCGGTAGCGTCTTCGACAAACCACAAGGGCGACTACGTCTACTCCGTATTCCCGGACACCCGGGGGTCAAACCCGATGACGTCTTACTCCCAGCTCCCCTACGAGGTGCGGGAGGACGCTGGTCATCTCCCGGCCTTCGACGGGAACTCGAGCCGCTTCGCGCAGGCGGTCAAAGAGCGGGCCGCAGAGGACGAACGGCGTCTGTTCTATGTCGCCACAACCAGAGCCAAACAGCACCTGGCGGTCACTGCAGCATGGTGGTACGGGCGCAGCGACCGCCTCGTCGGCCCCTCTCGCTTCTGGGCCGACCTCGCCGAGCTCGAGAGGACCGGGGCAGTGGAGGTCGTCGAGCGCGCCGAAGCCTCTGAGGCGAACCCCGCGATAGCGGCCCTCAGCGAGGAGATCTCGTGGCCACCGGCTCCGCGCGCGGGCGCCGACGATCCGCTTTTCGAGGGAGGCTTGGGGGCGGCGGCCGAAGCGGCGCTCGCGTCGAAGGACGCCTACGACGGTCTCGTGGCCGCTCTCTCGGAAGAGGAGCGAGAGCGGCATGAGCAGCTGCGCGCCAAACATCTTTCCGCCCTCGAGCTGATCGCGGACGCGGTGGCCTCCAAGCAGTCGCATGGGGGCGATCCAGTCCCCGACATCATCTCCGCCACCGATCATGTTTCGTTGACGGCGGCCCGCCTCGACCTCGCCGAGCTCTCCCGTCCCCTTCCTGAGCGACCCAGCGATGCTCGAGCGATCGGCACCGAGGTCCACCGAGTCATCGAACAGGTCCTGCGAGAAGCTCATGGCCAGGAGGCTCAGGTGCCGTCGCTGCCGGACGAGAGCGAGCTCGACGAGCCCCTGGGGGTCGAGGATCGGGATGAGGTCGAGCGCCGACTCGAGTTCTTTCGGGCGCTCGGCTACACGGAGCGCACGCTCGCCCGGCTGCCTTCCGGCGAGCTCATGATCGAGCTTCCGTTTGCGTTGCGGATCGGATCCCGGATCGTGCGGGGGCGTATCGATGCGGTGTTCGAGGACGGCGCCGGAGCCTTCGAGCTGGTCGACTTCAAGACGGGCGCCCGCTTCGAGTCAGAGGACGAGGATCAGCTCGGGCTCTACGCCGCGGCCCTGGAGGCGAACGGCCTCGTGCCCCCGCGGGCGCCGGTGACGCTGACCTATGCCTTCCTGGATGGCGGTGCCCCGGTGAGTCGCCCGTTCAGGTCTTGACGCGTCTTCGACTCAACCGCGCTGAGAAGAGAAGGCTCAAGTCAAGAAGAGCGCGGCACCTCTGTATCGCCCCGCCGCCCTCGCGCGCGGTTTCCCAATCTCGTTGTGAGCAGGAGCGAGCCCAGGATTGCCGCAGCTCCCGATCCGAACAAGATGCCGATCCTGGCTTCGTCGACCATCTGCGGGTCGTCGAATGCAAGGCCAGTAATGAACAGCGATACGGTGAAGCCTATGCCGGCCGTTGCTGCGGCGCCAAACACGTGGCTCCAGCTCATGCTCTGCGGCATTGACCCGACTCCGGTTCTCGTCGCGGCCCACGAGAATCCACTGATTCCCAGGATCTTTCCTCCGACCAGGCCCGCGACGATCCCCAATGTCACGGGCGACGTTGCGGCCGTCTCGAGCAGCTTCGTGTTCAATTCCACCCCGGCATTGGCGAGGGCAAAGATCGGAATGACCGCGTAGCTCGTCCAGGGATGCAGGAGGTGCTCGAGCCGTTCGGCAACCGAGACCACTTCTTGCACTTGGATAGTCACACGGCGTACGTCCGACGGCTCTGGATCTTGCATCATCGCGGAGGCTTCGTTGACGGCGTCGCGTGCTCCCTCTGGGTCCACGGGACGGGCGGGAGTGAGAAGCCCCAGGGCCACTCCGGCGATCGTTGCGTGTACACCAGACTCAAAGGTCGCAAACCATATCGCGGTGCCGGCAAGGACATAAAGGGGGGTCCACCAGATGCGCCGGCTGCGCATCCCATATACGACTGCCAGAAGAGCGATTGCAGCCACAAGCCAGCCGATCTCGATTCCTCCAGAGTAGAACAGCGCGATCACCAGGATGGCACCGATATCGTCCACGATGGCAAGGCTCAGGAGAAAGATCCTGAGCGAGTCGGGGCAGTGTTTGCCGAACAGCGCGAGAACTCCCACGGCGAATGCGATGTCGGTTGCCATGGGTATTGCCCATCCCGCAGCGCCCTCGCCGCCCATGTTTATCGCCGCGTAGATGAGAGCCGGCACGATCATTCCGCCCAGCGCAGCGAGGGCGGGCAGGGCAGCATTTAGTCGGTTGTTCAACTCGCCAACTACGAGCTCCCTCTTGATCTCGAGCCCCACTACAAAGAAGAAGATCGCCATCAGTCCCTCGTTGACCCAATGCCGCAGATCCTCCGTAAGCTCGAAGTTGGCAATCTGGATGCCGATGTCGGTGCGCCATACCAGCTCGTAGCTGTCGCCGACCGGCGAGTTCACCCAAGCAAGGGCAACGATGGTGCTCAACAGGAGCAGGATGCCACCCGCAGCCTCCGTTTGGAGGAATTCCCGGAGGGGACGGGCGAGGAGGCGAGCAACGGGCCTCTCACTCGCCATCCAAGAATGACGGAGGGGGGGATCATTTCTGGTCGTCACGCCGGCCTCCTGTCCGCGGGAGATAATAGTGCCGACCAGACTTCCCGGCGCGCCACTGCCATCATAACAATTGCGGGGATCAGCCGACTCACCGAGGCTCGGATTGGAGCAGCTGCGAGTCTGGTTCGTCGGCGAGCCGCTCATCTTCTCGGCTCACGCATAGAGGAACTACGCCGGATGTGTGGGTTGCTCTGAGATGCCGCCGATTTCTAGGATCTGAGCCCTCCATGGTGCTTCGATCCCCGCTCGCGGCGGCCATGGTACGGCCGCGCCTTTTCTTGCCCAACGTCCGGGACGTGTACGAGAGGCGCTGCGCCTCCTGTCACTCGCCCGAGGGGAACGGAGGTGAGGGGCTGGGGCCATCGCTGATCGGCGTCGGAGCGGCCGAGGCCGACTACCAGCTTCGAACCGGGCGGTTACCCCTGCAGAACCCGGAGGCCCAGGCGGTACCCACCCCTGTTCTCGGAGGAGGAGTACTCAGCTGGTGTCCTATGTCCTGAGGGGAGAGTCCCCCGATTCCCTCTGTCGATGCCGACTCCTCGGACCTCGCCTCGGGTCAGAGCCTGTTCATCGCCAATTGCGCCGCATGCCACAGGGCGGAGGCAACGGGGGAGCTGCTATATCGCTCAGGAGTTGACATCCTGCGAGGTAACACCCTTAGCCCTTCCGTGACTGCCTTCTGGCGATTGCGGACGAGGTTGACTACTCCCTCTCGGCGCGGTCACCTGGTTGGCCCCGAGATCGTCCTGGCCTGCGGCGATCTTCTCTTCGAATACCTCGAGTACATCGTGACGATGGTTAACGTGCCACTGCTGTTCGTGCCCGGAAATCACGACCCCGATCTCAAGGTCAAGCCCTGTGGATGGACCCGTCGACTTCAGCCGGCCCTTCTCTCTCGGATGAGCCGAGAGCCCGCCGGTCCTTTGGGCTGTCTCAATTCGACGGCCGGATCCTTGATGCGGCCGGGCTCCGGATCGCAGGTCTGGGAGGATCGATGCGCTACAACCCAGGCCCGCAACCAGTACACAGAGATATGCGGGCCCAGTGCGTAACCCGCGCAGTAGGGCGCCGGGTGCGGGACCGCCGGCCGGTGGATATCCTCGCCACTCATTCCCCTGCCCTGGGGCTCGGAGACGGCGACGATCCCCCGGATGCGGCTACCTCCTTTCACCGGCTGCTCAGAAAGCTCGCCCCTCGCTATCACTTGCACGGGCACCTGCATTCCTACGGGCGCGTGGTCGAGCGGCAGTATTTCGGCAACACCACGGTGATAAACGTCGTGGGCCGCACGGTCCTGGATATTTAGCGCTACGGCGAGCTCTCGCAGCTGGAGCGCGTGTCACCTGTGTCGCTCGCGCAGCTGTCGGGGTCTGCTCCGCCGTTGACCGTGTCTCCGGGGCTACCGTCCAGGGCATCCAGTGTGTCCGCTCCCGTGGCGCCTTGGAGGTTGTCGGTGCCGGACAAGTCCCTGATCGTGTCGGCGGCGGCGCCTCCATTCATCGTGTCGTCTCCGTCCCCGCCGAAGATCTGGTCGGCGCCACCAGCCCCGCAGATGCGGTCGTTGCCGCCGGCTCCGTCGATCACGTCGTTCCCGCCGAGCCCGTTGATCACGTCAGCTTCGGCGGTTCCCGTGATGTTGTCGGCACCGCTGGTGCCCTCGATCGTCGTGGCCTGCCCCAGGCACGACGTCGTCGGAGTCGGAGTGGGAGTCGGAGTCGGAGTGGGAGTGGGAGTCGGAGTCGGAGTCGGAGTCGGAGTCGGAGTGGGGGCGGGGTCGTCGGGAACTTCAGTGACCTCGATCGAGACCTCGTCCATGACGCCGTTGTAGACGTCGTCCCCGGGGGCCTTGTGCCCCACATGCAGCGCCTTGCCGTTAGAGATCGAGATGTTGTTGGCGAAAGTAGTGGTCTTCGAGTAGGAGTCGACCATCACGGTGATCGAGGTGGACGTCTTGATGCATTGGACTCTGTGAAAGCTTCCGTCGACCAGCCCGGGCTGTCCGGCGCCCGCCCGAGCCCTCACCGTGGCTTTGGAGCCCGAAGCAACAACTCCCTGCATCACGCAGTGGACCTTCCCCGTGGACAAGATCTCCATCTTGTACTCCCCTCCGGCCGTCCCAGCGGTGCCCTTGCGCACGAGGTCGTCGCTGTCAGAGGGAGGCAGTGCCGTGGGCTTTACCCAAGCACTAAGCGTGAGGTCGTCGTTTCCGGGGTTGAGGGACGCCGAGGAAGGAACGATGACCATCGAGTTCACGTCGTTGAACTCGTACGCCGTCCCCGAATGCCCCGGCACCCCAAGGGTCACGTTGGAGATGTTCCCGTTGTTTCCGTTCCCCGACGAGTCGACCATGGTCGATGACCCAGCAGGCTCGTTCATGTGGTAGAGCGCAACCGGCACGCCCTGAGCGCTGGACGAGGACGCGAGCATGACGATCCCCGACACGAGGATCGCTTGCAAGGCCAAGATTAGGACACCGACCCGCTTTATAGCCAATTCCGTCAACCCCCTGGAAACTGCCTAGATTTTTTTGGACTGCCCCAATACTCCGTATGCTTGACTCCATATGCGTGCCCAGATAGCTTGGCAGTCTAACCGGAGGGCCTCTCTAATTCCTTTTCGGGGAAAAATGAGGACGAGGACCGCTGTTTGAGCGATTTGTCCCGTCTGTACCCCGTGAGTTGATAAGAACTGTAACTTGAAGGTCAGGGAGCCTGGCTGGGCAGCCCCGCCCCTACTCCCGGCCCGAGGTAGCGAAACGCGCTCAACGCACCAGCAGGTACCGAATCCGTACCCAGGAGCGCACGAAGCTCGATTCACGACCGTGGGCCACAGCGAGCGGGGGCCGGATTCGACCCGATTACTTGGCCCCCCAGCAGGTTTACTCTGAGGGCGACGCAATTCACTCACGCACACCCCGACTAGAGGGGAGACCACGATGTTCGACTCCTATATGAGCCAGCTTCCAGACATCGACCCGGACGAGACCAACGAGTGGATCGAGTCGCTCGATCAGCTGATCGACGTCTCTCCCGCCCGCGCCCGTTACCTGATGCACCAGGTCATGACGCATGCTCGCAGCCGCCAGATCGGGCTGCCGGCCATGGTTTCGACCGACTACATCAACACGATCACGGCCGAGCAGGAGCCACACTTTCCCGGCGACGAGGAGATCGAGCTCTCGATCCGGCGCATCATCCGCTGGAATGCGGCCGCCATGGTGATGCGCGCCAACAAGAAGTACGACGGGATCGGAGGGCACATCTCCACCTATGCCTCCGCCGCCACCCTCTACGAGGTTGGCTTCAACCACTTCTTCAACGGCCCCGACTCGGAGGGCGGCGGGGACCAGGTCTATCTTCAGGGGCATGCGGCCCCGGGCGTATATGCGCGCTCCTTCCTGGAGGGGCGCATCGACGAGGCTCGTCTCGACAACTTCCGGCGGGAGGCGTTCGGCGGAGGGTTGTCGTCCTATCCCCACCCGCGTCTGATGCCCGAGTACTGGCAGTTCCCCACGGTCTCGATGGGCCTGTCGCCGCTCAACGCGATCTACCAGGCTCGCTTCAACCGCTACCTGCAGCACAGAGACATCAAGGACACTTCCAAGCAACGGGTGTGGGCGTTCGTGGGCGATGGAGAGATGGACGAGCCCGAGTCCATGGCCGCCCTCTCCATCGCGGCCCGGGAAGGCCTCGATAACCTCGTCTTCGTGGTGAATTGCAACCTGCAGCGGCTCGATGGACCGGTGCGGGGCAACGGCAAGATCATCCAGGAGCTCGAGTCGACGTTTCGGGGGGCCGGCTGGAACGTGATCAAGGTCGTGTGGGCGAGGGAATGGGACGATCTGCTCGCCGAGGACAACGACGGCCTCCTCGTCAACAAGATGAACACCACCGTCGACGGCCAGTTCCAGAAGTACGTGGTCGAGTCCGGCGACTACATCCGCCGGGACTTTTTCGGATCCGACCCGAGGCTCAAGAAGATGGTCGAGCATCTCTCAGACGACGACCTCAAGCGTCTGAGGCGGGGGGGGCACGACTACCGCAAGGTCTATGCGGCCTATGCGCTGGCGGCCGAGATGAGGGGCGCCCCCACGGTCATCCTGGCCAAGACCGTCAAGGGCTGGACTCTCGGAGGGGCGATCGAGGGCCGCAACGTCACCCATCAGGCCAAGAAGCTGTCCGAGGAGGAGCTGCAGAAGTTCCGCGACCGTCTCGAGCTGCCGATAGCGGACAAGCACATCAAGGCGGGGACACCCACCTATTACCACCCCGGCAAGGACTCGCAGGAGGTCGAGTATCTGCTCGAGCGGCGTCGCGCCCTTGGGGGGGTGCTACCGCAACGCCGGGTCGAGCCGCGCTCGGTCGAGCTCCCCGGAGCCTCGCTCTACGACGAGTTCGCCAAGGGCTCCAAGCAGCCGGTGGCGACCACGATGGCGACGGTGCGGATCATTCGTCAGCTCATGCGGGACAAGAAGTTCGGGCGCCACGTGGTCCCGATCATTCCCGACGAGGCCCGCACCTTCGGTATGGAGTCGCTGTTCCCGCAGTTCAAGATCTACGCCGCCCGAGGCCAGCTCTACGACCCGGTCGATGCCGAGCATCTCCTGGCCTACAGAGAGTCGCAGACCGGCCAGATCATGGAGGAGGGCATCACCGAGGCCGGGGCCATGGGTACGTTCACGGCTGCGGGCACCTCGTATGCCACCCACGGCGTGCCGATGGTGCCGTTCTTCGCGTTCTATTCGATGTTCGGCTTCCAGCGCATCGGCGACTTCATCTGGTCGCTGGGGGACCAGCGGGGTCGGGGCTTCCTGCTCGGTGCGACCTACGGGCGCACGACGCTGAACGGAGAGGGCTTGCAGCACCAGGATGGGCACTCGCTGCTGATGTCCAGCACCAACCCCGCCTGTCTTGCCTACGACCCGGCCTTCGCGTTCGAGCTTGCAACCATCGTGAAGAGTGGCCTCACGCGCATGGTCGACGAGGGAGAAGACGTCTTCTACTACCTCACGATCTACAACGAGCCCTACTCCCAGCCGCCGATGCCGGAGGGCTGCGAGGAGGGAATTCTCAGGGGTCTGTATCTATTCCGGCAGTCCACGGAGGAGCGCCGCCGGCGGGCCCAGCTGTTCGGATCGGGGTCGATCATGATGCAGGTGCTCAGGGCTCAGGAGCTCCTCGCCGAGCATCACGACGTCGCGGCCGATGTCTGGAGCGCGACCTCCTATCAGCAGCTCCGGGTCGATGCTCTCGAGATCGAGCGCTGGAATCGTCTGCACCCCGAAGAGGCCGCCCGGCAACCGTACGTGACCAGCGCCCTGGAGTCGAAAGAAGGCCCCGTGATCGCGACCAGCGACTCGATCAAGGCTACCCCCGATCAGATCGCGCGCTGGGTGCCGAGTCGCTTCGTCCCTCTGGGGACCGACGGCTTCGGCCGTTCAGACAGCCGCGAGCACCTGCGTCGCCATTTCGAGATCGACGCCGAGCACATCGTGGTGGCGGTTCTCTCGGCGCTGGCGCAGTCGGGGGACGCCAAGCCCGAGGAGGTCTCCGAAGCGATCAAGCG
>DASRPA010000096.1:0-3820 GCA_035646635.1 Actinomycetota bacterium
CTTGTCCCTCGAGGACTTAGACGAGACGGCGTCTCCTGGGGAACGGCCTCGGAGGCCTGACGTCCGCAAGGGTGTTGTCCCATGAGGACTGGTCCATCAGGACGACGCCGTGCCTCCGTCCCCGTCACTTCCCCATGATGAAAGGAGGCATTGTGCTGGGAGTTGGCATCGATTGGTCCGAGGAGTTCCACCTCGTGGCCCTGGGAACGCCAGAGGAAGGCCTCACCGAAGTTGCCCGAGTCGATCACACACCAAAGGCGGTCGAAGCGCTGGTGGCCAGGATCGCGTCGCTGGAGCCGGACCCGGCCGAGGTCAGAGTCGTCATCGAGTGCCGCCACGGCATGCTGGTAGAGCGATTGGTCGACCAGGGATACGTGGTGGTGCCGGTGAACCCCCACATGCTCGCCAAGCGGCGGGGTCCCGCCAAGAAGAAAGACGACGCCGAGGATGCCCGTATCGCGTGCCGCATCGCGCTCGACCGCTTCGAGCCGCTGCGTCCGCTCATCCCTCACGGCGAGATCGCCGGCGAGCTGCGGGCTATCGCCCGCGACGACCAGCGCGCCTCCAAGGACGAGCGCAGGCTGCTCAATCGGCTGCGCCAGGACCTCATCACGACCTTCCCGGCGGCACTTGCCATCACCGGCGACGACCTCGGCCGGCCCACGTTCCTGCGCATGCTGGAGCGCTGGCCGTCGCGAGAGGCCCTCGCCACAGCCTCTTCCGAGGAGCTCACCGCGTTCGCGCGTGAGTGCAAGTACGGCTGGCCCCAGCGCTTCGCCGAGCGGGTCCAGGGGGCGATGGCCCACGATCAGTTCGTCGCCCGGGACTACCTGGTCCGGGCCAAGGCCGACACCATCAGGCTCGCCGCCACCCAGCTGCTCGCTATCGGCCAGCAGAGAAGGGCTTGGGAACGGCGCATGGGCGCCCTCCTGCTGGGGGCGCCGCGCCGAGGAAAGGGCAACAACCGAGGGAGGACGAGCGGGGGCAGGGCTTTCCTGGCGGCGAGATCTACCTGAGCTTTCCGGGCCTCGGTGACCGCCTCGCCGCCAGGATCGCCGGTGAGATCGGAGATCACCCCGAGCAGTTCGAGACGCCGAACTCGCTCCAATGCTACGCCGGCAAGGCGCCGGTGACTCGCCGATCCGGCAAGTCTGAGCTCGTGGTCGCTTGCCGCCTCGCTTACAACCACTTCCTCGGGGACGCAGTCCAACGCTGGGCCTTCTGCAGCCTCACACGCTCCGGTTGGGCCCGGGAGTTCTACGACGGCAAACGCGCCAAGGGCAAGTCGCACAACGCTGCGCTTCGCGCTCTCGGCAACCGCTGGCTCGAGGTCTTGTGGCATTGCTTGCGCAAGGGCGTCGTCTACGACGAATCCGTTCATGTCGCTAACCGCAACCGGGCGCTTGGAAGGGTAATTGAAGCCGCATGACGAGTGGTGGTTGACAAAGGGTGTCTCGTCGCTCACGTACCTTCCAGGTACGCAGCGCTCCTCGCGCCTGGCGAAACGGGGCGCAGTGACGCTCTCGGTGCGCACCGTATTTCCGGTGCGGAGCACTAAGACTTCGGCGAACAGATGAAGTTGAAGAAGCCGCGACCGATGGGGTCGAACCCGAGCTTTGTGTACAGCTCCTTGGGCCAGTCGTCATCGTCCGCAATGAGGAAGACGAAGTCGTGGCCCTCCGATAGGGCAACATCGAGCGCAGCCAACACGACGGCGCGCCCCAGTCCCTTGTTGCGGTGCTGCTCGAGCGTGATTACCGCTTCTATCTGCGCAGTCGAGCCGTCTGAGTAGAGCTCGCACGTCGATGCGACCTCGCCGGAGGCGTGGGCGGCATAGAAGCGAGCGCCGATCGCTTCCTGCATGAGGCGTGCGGTGTCGGTGAGCTGTGCGATCTCGTCCTCGCTCTTCTTTTTGGGTTCCTGGCGCAGGGAGAGCTCGCGTGCGACCTTCATCTCCTCGAGGCCGATCTCGGTTGCAGTCCCTGGAGGGGGTCGCCGGTCCGGCTCCCGATGGTGGGGCATGAGCAGCAGCCGTTCGATCTCCCAGCCGAGCTCCCGAAAGCCGCTCTCGAGACTCACTCCGGTAGCTTCGTCGGCCACCTGGACCCGGCGGTGCTTGAGCCCCCCCTCACCCTGGACGCGATCGGCCTCGTCTGCCAGAGCGGACGCCTCGAGGTCCGAAGAGAGGTCCTCGACCTGGAGGTAGTTGAGGTCGTAGACATCGGGGAAGTCGGCGTGAAAGAAGGCGCGGCCCCCTTGATACGGCTCGGTTCTCGTGTACAGCTTCTCCTGCCGAGCGGAGTCGAAGGCAATCACCCGGGCCAGCTCATCTGAATTCACTTAGTGCACCTCCCCACAAATACGGTGGCATTCGAACGCCCCTGCATCCCCGCTCGCGTCGTTGCACGTCGCTCACGTACCTTCCAGGTACGCAGCGCTCCTCGCGCCTTGCGACCAGGGCGCAGTGACGCTCTCGGTGCGCACCGTATTTCCGGTGCGGAGCATTTTCAGCTCTGCACCGCCGCCACGAGGGCGTCTGCAACCTCCGTGGTGGTGGACGGCTCGCCCTCCCCTTTCATGTCTGCGGTTCTTATCATTCCCGAGCCGAGCACGGCCCGGACGGCGCGCCCGAGACGGGTTGCTTCGGCAGTGAGCCCGAGGTGATCGAGCATGAGCTCGGCGGAGAGAATCATCGCCATCGGGTTGGCGATGCCTCGGCCCGCGATGTCGGGGGCCGAACCGTGGGTCGGCTCGAACACCGCGTGCTCGTTGCCCAGGTTCATTCCCGGAGCGAAACCGAGACCCCCGATAAGGCCGGCGCATAGATCCGAGATAATGTCGCCGTAGAGGTTGGGCAGCACAATGACGTCGAGCTCCTCCGGACGCCGTGCGAGCAACATCGCAAGCTCGTCGACTTGAACGGCTTCGAAACCGACGTCGCGATAGCCCTCCTCGACCTCCATAGCCGTGTCCAGCCACAGCCCGTCCGAGAAGCGCATGATGTTCGCCTTATGGCCGAGCGTCACCTTGCGCCGCCGATGGCTCTTGGCGTAGTCGAAGGCGAAGTGAATGATCGCATTCGTGGCCGTGACCGAGATGGGCTTGAGCGAGATGCCCGCGTCCCTGCGGATCCTGAAGCCGTGCATGTAGTCGAGGTAGCCGCGCAGCTTGGTCGCGTCTTTGGAGCCCATCTCGAACTCGACGCCCTCGTAGAGATCCTCGGTGTTCTCTCGCACGACGACGATGTCGACCACATCGAAGCGAGACGGAACGCCGTCGAAGAGCCGGCAGGGGCGCACGCTGGCGAAGAGCTCGAGCTCTTGGCGCAACGTGACGTTGACCGAGCGGAAACCGGTGCCTACGGGAGTGGTTACCGGTCCCTTGAGCGCCACCTTGTTGCGCCTGATTGAATCGAGCACGTGAGGGGGCAGAGGCGTGCCGTGGGCCTCGATCGCCGGCAGGCCGGCTTCCAGTACTTCCCATTCGATGGGAGCCCCGAGCGCGTCGACGACGCACTGGGTGGCGTTCGCCACCTCGGGGCCGATGCCGTCTCCTTTTATGAGCGTGATCGTGGTCATTTATTCCCGAGAGGATAAGTGAGGAAACTCAGCCGCCGGTTGTTTGCCTTCGGAGGGGTTCCAGCACATTGAGCCCCATGCTTGAGCGCTACTTGCGGCCTCCATGTAGAGAGAGGTCTCGAAGTGAGGGGCAGATTCCTTCTGGGATTCGGCGGACCGGCGCTGTGCTGCTCTCTAAAATCGTCGATCGGCTTACAGGCAGAGTCGGCACGGGCCGGGAGGGGACGGGGAGGGAACCGGGG
>DASRPA010000097.1:0-10437 GCA_035646635.1 Actinomycetota bacterium
GCCCCACAGCGGGACGTGGCGCCAGCTCCGCTCGGGCGAGCGCTCCCTCACCTTGGACGGCTTCCCGCACACCGAGCAGGGCAGCCGGCGGCGCTTGATCCAGTCGAGAGCCACGACCAGACGGCCGTTTTCTTCGACGACTCTGATGACCCTGTGGTTCTTGAGCGCGAGCGTCTTTCGTACGAGACTAGATAGCGACACGTGCCCCTCCTTAGGTGCTTTGGACTCTTCGTCAAGCCCAGAAGACCTGAAGGGGCACGTTGTCGTATGGATTTCAGTTCAGATCATGCACAGATTCTCCGGAGGACCCTCATTAGAACGACGGCTCACGGGGACTTTCCGGGCCAGTTGCCGGCACGATAGACGCGGCCCGGAAGAGTTCGTCCCAGTTGTCTCGAGAGCCACCCGGCCACCTCGATCAGCGCGTCGAGGTCGACCCCCGTCTCGACTCCCTCGCGATGGAAAGCGTAGAGGAGGTCCTCCGTGCAGACGTTGCCTGTAGCACGGGGGGCGAAGGGGCATCCGCCGATGCCGCCGACTGCTGCGTCGAATGCAGTGGCACCCGCCTCGAGCGCGGCGAAAGCATTGGCAACTGCGGTGTGGCGGGTGTCGTGCAGGTGCACACCCACCGGGACGCCGAACCGAAGGGCTCCGCCGACCAACCTTCTAACCTCACCCGGCACCCCGACCCCGATGGTGTCGGCCAACAGCAACTCGTCTGCTTCCGCCGCCACAACACGACCGCCGATATCGAGAACCACCACAGGGTCGACCTCACCCTCGAAAGGGCATCCGAAAGCGGCGGCGAGGGTAACCGTTGTGCGCACGCCGTCATCGTGAGCCCGCTTGATGATGCGGGCCGCCGTCTGGATCGACTCCTCAACCGAGGCGTTCTGGTTGCGACGATTGAATGTCTCAGTACAGGCGAAGGCAAAGTGTGCCTCCTCGAGGCCGGCCGCCACAAGACGCTCGTAGCCTTTCTCGTTGAGCACTAGACCGGAGTAAGTCGTACCCGACACCACCTCGGCCGCCGCTACAACTTCTTCGGCGCCCCCCATCTGCGGTACGCGCCGTGGATCGACGAAGCTAACCGCCTCGACGCGCGGCAGGCCGCACCGGGCCAGCCGGCTCACCAGTCCCGCCCGCACACCGGGATCGAGGTGGGTGGCCTCGTTCTGAAGCCCGTCGCGCGGGCCGACGTCGCAGACCGTCACTCTCATACGACACCCTCACAGCGAAGCTCATCGATCTCAATCTCGGATAAGCCCAGCAGCTCGCCGTAAACCTCCTGATTGTGTGCGCCCACCTCCCAGGGACCAGACCATCTAACTTCGCCGGGCGTCTCGGAGAACTTGGGGACGATGCCGGGCCCGGCAAAGGCACCGAGTTCGGCGTCGTGGTGTTCGAGAAGCATGTCACGCGCGTGGTACTGGGCATCCTCGAAGATGTCGGCGATCGAGTACACCGGGCCACAAACAACGCCTGCGTCGTTAAGCACCCTGTCGATCTCGGCTGCGTCATGCTCTCCCGCCCACTCTGCGACGATCCCTTCGATCTCCTCCTGGTTCTTCCCGCGCGCTAGGTGCGTTTGAAAGCGTTCGTCTTCCGCCAGCTCAGGCAGGTTCATTGCCCGGCACAGCCGCCGAAAAACGTTGTCTTGGTTGGCGGCGATAACAACCCACTTGCCATCCCTGGACTTGAACAGATTGGACGGCGCCACACCCTTGAGACCCGTCCCCGACGGCTCCCGAACATTGCCGGTGAGATCGTATTCGGGAACTGCACTCTCCAGCATCGAAAAGCACCCCTCCATCAGTGAAATATCGATCACCTGCCCCCGGCCCCCACCTAGTGCGTCGCGCCAATACAGCGCCGCGAGAATGCCCTGCGTGGTGAACATTGCCGCCAGCGAGTCCCCCAGCGAGATGCCGGTGCGAGGCGGTGCTTGGCCTGGGAAGCCGTTGATGTAGCGCAGGCCACCCATAGCCTCTGCGACCGCGGCAAAGCCCGCTCGATCTCGGTACGGCCCCGTCTGGCCGTAACCCGACACGCGCGCCAGAATGATCCTTGTGTTCGCTTCACTGAGCCTCTCATATGACAGGTTCCACTTCTCGAGCGTTCCGGGCCGAAAGTTCTCTGTGACGACGTCGCTGTGCCCGACAAGCTCGAGCATCAACTCCTGCCCCGGCTCCGTTCGCAAGTCGAGGGTGACGCACTTCTTGTTGCGTGATTGGACAGGCCACCACAACGATCGGTTGTTGTAACGTGCGTGACCCCATTCACGCATCGGATCTGGCTTGCCGGGTGCTTCGATCTTGATGACCTCGGCCCCCATGTCGCCCAGCAGCCGCCCCGAGAACGGGCCCGCCAGCAGCGTTCCAAGCTCGATGATACGAACGCCGGCGAGGGGGCCGGGGCCGGGATCCGAAAGTGTGGGCACACTGCGCATATTCCCTCGCAGATGGCAGGTTAGTCAACTTGAGCCCCACGCTCAAACCCGGAAACCCTAGCCAGGTCAGGGCAGGCGCCTCACATGCGAAGCTTGTTCCAGCTGCAACATGACCTCGCGAGAAGATTAGCCGGATAGGAGATGGGAGACGTGGTGAAGAGCATCGAGCTGAGACGGCACACGGACAGCGACGGCGATGTGCTGAGCCGAGAGGGGGTCGAAGCCGCTCTCGAAGTTGGTGCCTCGCTTGATGGAAACTACGAGGCGATGGTGTCCTCGGGGGCGCAGCGTGCAACCCAGACCCTCGCCTGTTTTCTCACCGTGTTGGGCGAACCGGTCCCTCGCGGCGTCATCGTCGATCCCCGGTTCCGCAGCAAGCACGAGGACCGCTGGAAGCGCGCTTACAAGACCGGCGGGGGCGGAGACATCGCTTCCTTCTTGACGGCCGACCCCGACCTAGTACGGGAGGAAGCCGCGCTGCTCGCCGGCGCGCTAGGGGAGCTGTTCGAGGGCCTGCGCAGTAGTGAACGGGCGCTCGTGGTGGGTCATTCTCCGATGCAGGAGGTCGCCGTGTACGGCCTGACGGGCAAGGTCGTTGAGCCACTTGCCAAGGGCGGAGGAATAGAGGTGACCGAAGACGACGAGGGCGACTACACGGTGAGGGAGCTCGGCTAGCTGCTAGCCAGGAGCGCGGCGGTAACGTCCCGGCCCCCGACTGCATCTCGTATCGTGTCCGGATGCTGGCGAGAAAGGAAGTCCTGGAGGTGGCCGGTCGGGAGGTCACTGTCTCGAACCCCGACAAGGTCTTCTTCCCCCAGACGGGCCACACCAAGCTGGATCTCGTCCACTACTACCTGAACGTTGCGGCGGGAGCGTTACGGGGGGTCAGGGAGCGCCCGATGGCCCTCAAGCGATTCGTGAACGGTGCGGATGGCGAGGCCTTCTTCCAGAAGCGGGCGCCGAAGGCCCGCCCCGACTGGGTCGAGACAGTCGAGCTCAGCTTTCCCTCGGGGAGAACGGCAGATGAGATCGTCGTTCGGGACGAGGCCCAGCTCGTCTGGATCGTCAACCTCGGCTGCATAGACCTCAACCCTCACCCGGTACGGGCCGAAGACCTCCACCACCCGGACGAGCTCCGAGTCGATCTCGACCCCGTGCGGGGGGTGCCGTGGTCACAGGTGCGGGAAGTCGCCCTTGTTACCAAGGAGGCGCTGGAGGACGTCGGGCTGGTGGGATGGCCCAAGACGTCGGGTTCGCGAGGATTGCATATCTACTGTCGCATCGAGCCGAAGTGGGAGTTCACCGAGGTCCGGCGCGCCGCGGTCGCTCTTGCTCGCGAAGTGGAGCGGCGCGCACCCGACATTGCTTCCAGCAAGTGGTGGAAGGAAGAGCGCCACGGAGTCTTTCTCGACTACAACCAGAACGCCAAGGACCGCACGATCGCCTCCGCCTACTCGATCCGCCCCACTCATGACGCGCGCGTCTCGACCCCCCTGTTGTGGACCGAGGTAGCGGAATGTGATCCGGAGGCGTTCACCATCGACACCGTCCCCGCCAGGTTCAAACAGATCGGTGATCCGGGCGAAGGCATCGACGAGACCCCCGGCTCGCTCACCCCTCTGCTGGGGCTTTCAGAGCAACACGAGGCCGCCGGCTTCGCGGATGCACCGTGGCCGCCGCACTTCGCCAAACAGGCGGGCGAGCCGCCCCGGGCACAACCGTCCAAGCGGCGGGACGGCGAGACCAAGCGCGAGGGGATCGTGCCCCCGCCGGCACCGGGCAAGTCGACCGGGCCAACCGGGAGACGCCGCACGACCGTGCCCTTGATCGAGATCGCGCGCGCAGCTTCGGAAGCGGAGGCGATGGAGGGCCTGGAGCGCTGGAAGAAGCGTCACCCGGATGTGTGGCCGCATCTGGCTCCCTCAGACGTGCTGGTCGATTCGATGCGCGGAGCGAGCACGACCTGGAGCCGGATCCGCCTCAACCTGCGCAGCGTTCCAGAGGCCGAGCGGCCGCCCCAGGAAACTCTCGAGGTGGATTACGACCCCTGGAAAGGCCGGCGTCACGTGGCCACCGAGCCCGGCGGGGGCACCTAGTCCGCCGAACTTTGCGTCCCCAACCACTTCAGAGGTGGCCACGGCGACAAAGTTCGCCTGGGGGCCCGGGCCGCTCCCCATACTGCGCCTTAGTGCTCCGCACCGGAAATACGGCCAGCACCGAGAGCGGCACTGCGCCCTGGTCCCCTGGCCCACGGTCCCCCGGCCCCCCCCGTAGCCGAACGCGCTCTGAGCGCTCTCAGGTACGGAATCGGGACTCAGGAGCGCTCTGGGCGCGATTCACCTGCGCCGGAGGGTCCCGACCGGCGCTCGACCGCGACCGTATTTACGGGGGGGTGTACTTAGGGCTGCTGCTCTTGCTGGCCACCGTTCGAGCCGACCGAGGCCGGCACGGGGCAGGTAACGCCCGTGCCCGCGATCCCGCAGTAGCCCCACGGGACCTTGTGCAGGTATTGCTGGTGGTAGTCCTCAGCGTAGAAGAAGGGGCCGGCGGACGCTATCTCCGTCGTCACCCCACCGTAGCCGGCCCCCTGCAGGGCGGCTTCGTATTCGGCTCCCGCCTGCTCGGCGGCGCGCTCTTGGGCCTCGTTCCCGTAAAGAATCGCCGAGCGATATTGAGTGCCGACATCGTTGCCCTGTCTCATGCCCTGCGTTGGGTTGTGGGCCTCGAAGAACACCTTGAGCAGGTCGGCGTACGAGACCTTGGTGGGGTCGAAGACGACGAGCACGACTTCGGCGTGACCTGTGCGCCCGCTGCAGACTTCCTCGTAAGTGGGGTGGGGGGTGATCCCACCTGCGTATCCGACCGCTGTCGTGTACACGCCGTCGAGTCCCCAGAAGAGGCGCTCTGCACCCCAGAAGCATCCCAACCCAAACACCGCTGTTTCCATCCCATCCGGGAACGGCGGGTGCAGGGGTGTGCCAAGAACCGCATGCCCGTCGGGGATCTGGAAAGCGGGCTGGTCCCGCCCCGGCAGGGCCTTGTTCTCCTCCACCATCTTGGTCTTGCTGCGACTGAACATCATTCCCTCACCTCCATCTCTCTCAACACCCACCCTGCCACATTGTTCCGGAGAGCCGTTCAGGGCCGCCCGGCCTCCTACCGACGGGACGCGTACTCCTCCAGACGGTCGGCCAGCTCCTTCGGGCGGCTGAGAGCAACGCTGTGGCTCCCGCCGATCTCGTCGGGATCGATGCCCAAGCGCTCCCGAACTACCCGGCGCATGAAGCCGGCCGGAAAGAATCGGTCGTCGCGACAAAGCAGGAACTTCGTCGGCACATCGGGCCACGCCTCGAGTGGCCACGGCTTCTCCATCGGGGTGCCGGACTGCGGGCGCCCCCGCTTTATAGCCTCGGCCGCCAGGGCCGGTGGGACATCATGAAGAAAAGCTGCGACCATGCCTTCGTCTTCACCGACTGACCCCTCACGCTCAGCCTGCTCACGCTTCGCCTGCGTGTAACCGGTGTTGTCCCACCAATCGCCCGGTGGCTCACCCGGCGACGGAATCATCGCCGTGAGCATCACCAGCAGGTCTACGGGCACCCTGTCGCATACAAGGGGCGCGGTGAAGCCACCGAATGATTGGGCCACCAGCACGAGCCCGGTCCGCTTGCCGATGGCATCGATCACCGCGCCCGTGTACTCCGACAAGCCCGCCGAGTCATCGTCGCACGGCAGATCCATGGCCACGACGTCGTGACCTCGGCCCGCTAGCTCGCCGGCCACTAGATGCCACTCCCACGCGCTGCCCGCCGCCCCGTGGATCAGCACGTAAGTGGTCATTTTCATCGGCCCTCCTTGCCCGCTCGCCCGCGTGGAGCGCTTCGGTGCAGCTCCCAGCGAGATTTCTTCACGCCGAGGCGTCCGAAAACTCTATGCTGATGTAATGGCAAAGGACGCGAACGCGAGCCTCGATGCATTCGACCGCGAGGCGCTGGAAAAGGACCTGCCCGGGATAGTCACCGCTCTAGACCGCGCTTCGATGAGCGGCCGCTTCCAGGCTGAATTGATCGGTCCCCGAGGCTCCCACCGGCTGCTGCGCTGCAGTCTCGTTTCGGCGATCCTGCTGGATGAGTGCGCCGTTCTTCGGTACGAGCTGGGATTGATAGACGATGCAGGCCAGAGCACATCCACACTGGTTACCGGCCGGGTTTTTCCGGACTTCGCCACAGCGGAGGCCTATGCGGCCGAGCGGCTGTCACCTTTGGCGGCGCAAGTGCTCGGGCGGGTGGAGGTGGCGCCGTTGACCACGCCGATAGCCGTGGTGGAGGAGTTGGGAATGGCGTTGTACGCGTATCCGATCGACGGGGAGTTGCCGACCTTGGCGGCGGCCACCGACGAGAGCGTGGCGGGGCACGCGATCGAGCAGCTGCTCTGCGCCAATGGGCACCCGGACATCAGCATCCAGAGCTGTCGCGCCGAGCCCATCCACTACAACCGCAGGCACCGATGCATGCTGCGCTATCAATTGGATCTTGTGGAAGGGCAAAGCCTGGCGGTTTACGGCAAAGTCACGAGCGACGACTCGGGCGCTCGCATTCCTGGGATCGTAGAGGCGCTGACCGCGACTTTCGCCGGCGCCGGAGTGGCGCTTCCCGAGTGTCTTGGTTGGCACGAGGGCCTTCAGCTTGTGGCCTTCACGGAGATCCCCGGTGTGCCGCGTGTGGCGCAGCTGCTCAAGGCCCGCTTGCGAGGCGATGCGTCGGAAGAGGAAATAACCCTCGAGGATGCTGTGGACACATGTGGCCGGATCGCAGCTGCGCTGCATACATCCGGGCTGAGCCTCGGCGCCGACCGTCCATTGGAAATCGAGTTGGCTCGGCTGCGCGCTAACCTGGCGCCGATGCGGCGGCTATCACCGGAGCTGGGTAAGCAGTTGGTCAACTGGCTCGATGTCGTGGAAAGGCGCGCTGAGTCGATTCCGGCAACGGATCTCCGTCAGTGCCACGGTGACTTCAGCTACACGCAATTGATCTTCGATGGGCCTCACGCAGGGCTGGTTGACTTCGATAACTTCTGCCGGGCCGAGCCGGCATTGGACCTCGGACAATTCCTTGCCTATCTGCGATACGCCGGACGCAAGGTCCGCGGTAGCACTTCTGCTGCGGAACAAGGGGGCCCGAGCGAGGTCCTCGCCGAGCGCTTCGCGACCAGCTACGTGGCCGCCGGCGGCCACCCCGAGGCGCTGGATCGCGTCGACCTCTATGAGGCGACCAACCTGGTGCGCATGGCGGAGCACGCGTGGCAGAACCTGAAGAGCCGCCGGCTCGATCAAATCGTCGCATTGCTCGGAGAACGGTTGACCGCATGATGGACGCGGAGCTCCCCAACTGGCCTGAGCTCGAGCGTTTGGGCGAGATGCCCGAATGGCTGGCCCGGCTCGACGACGACGCCGAGGTACAGGCCGCTCTCGGCGAGGCGATTGGTGGCCTCCAGAGCGCCAAGCTGAGCCGCGTACGCCTCAAGCGTGAGGGGTGGACCGCTCGCTGCACGGTTGCGTTAGACGGTCAAGAGGAAGTGGGGCACCTAGCGGCAACCATCGTGCCGCCCGGTGGCAATGAGCCTTCACTCCCGGCTCCCTCCGGCACGCCCGGCGGCGAGGACTGGCGTTGTTGGGTTCCCAGGCTCCGGCTCGAGCTAACCTCGGCAGAGCCCGAAGCGAAGCTGGCCGCCCTGGGTTTGCTGACCGATCCGGAGGCAGCTCGCGCACTGCTGGAAGAGGCCATTCGTGCCGGGACGCCCGCTTATCGCGACATGCGCATCATGTCCGCCGCCCCGCAAGTAATGCGGTATTCGCCGGGCAGCCGCTGCACGGTCCTCTACCGGCTCGAGCTGCCGGAGGGGCCGGCCGGCAGAAATTTGCCCGACATTGTCGTCGCCAAGACCTATCACCGTGCGGACAAGGGCCGCATCGCGTGGGATGGAATGCGAAGGCTGTGGCAGTCGCCACTTGCCCGCTCCGAGGTGGTCACCATCGCCGAGCCACTGGCCTGGCTCCCCGAGCAAAAGATCCTCGTGCAAGGGCCGATTGCCGAGAGCCGGACGCTCAAGGAGCTGTTGCTCGCCACGTTTGCGTCGAGCTCAGAGGCCTCCGATGAATTGCGAGGTTATCTGGCGAAGACTGCCACCGGCCTGGCCGAGCTCCACCACAGCGGTGCCACGAGCGACGTGCGCGCTACCTGGGAGGAGGAGCTCGCGGAAGTGCGCGAGGTACTCGGCCGCCTGACGTCGACGCTGCCCCACTTGGCCGGCGTCGCGGACCCCTGGCTCGAGCATCTCGAGCGCCTCGCCGAGAAAAGCCCAGAGGACCCATCTGTGGCGGCTCACCGCAGTTTCCGTCCGGCGCAGGTGCTGCTCCACGGGGACGGGATCGGATTCATCGACTTCGACGGTTTCTGCCGGGCAGAGCCAGCGCTGGATATCGCACTGTTTCGCGCCACCGCCCGGGATCTGGCCATGAGCGCGGCGTCGCCGAGCACACCCCTCGAGACCCGTTTTGCCGCCGTCGACGATCTGTGCGAGTTCTTCCTCGCTCGTTACGAGGAACTCGCTCCGATCTCGCGTGCCCGGGTTGCGTTGTGGGAGGCCCTCGACCTGTTCACGAACGTCCTTCATTCCTGGACCAAAGTAAAGCCCGCCCGCCTAAACCATGCGCTGGCGCTTCTGCAGCATCATCACGGCAGCATGCGCGCCCTCACGAACTGACGGGGTAGGCCCGTCAGCAGTGGGTGAAGTAAGTGACCACCAGTTGCCCGTCGACCTTCTCAACCGGCAATATCACCTCGGTTTTCGAATCCTTGTGTTCTTGCACATGGACGAGGGAGCAGTCGTAAGCACGGTTGGGGTCGAAGGACACCTCCCAATCCGTGCCCTCGGCTCCCCTGACGGTGGCACTCATGATGTTACCTACGCCGTCGCGCCCGATGGCAACGATCGTCCCGCTCACCTGGTTCTCCCCCTGCACAGCGGAGGTATTGCCGCTTTCAATGCTATGGATGTGGGTCGGATGCCCGGGGCCGGCCAACTGCCGCCACCAGTAGTAAAGAGGCTCCTCGCCTCCACGAGGCGCAGTTGCCTCGGCGAAGATCTTGGTGCTGTAATCGATCCACGCGATATGTGGCTCCCCGGTGGGGCTCCTGAAGCAGAGAACCTGGCCTCTGTAGTCACCCTTGTCCGATCCCAGCGCATGCGCCCAGGTCTCGGGCCCGATCGACCAGAACCCTCGCCAGGGCTCGGGGCTCACGCACTCGCCTGCTGCAGAAGCCCCCTTCGAGTCCTGCAGATCCCGGAAATAGTTCCTCATCCGGAAACCGTCGTGGAACAGCGAGTAACTCGCCTCCGAGACGCCATCCCCGGGGGAGCAGATGACGCCCCTGATAGCGTCTTCGAGGGTCGAGCCTCGGCGGCAGTTCCAACTCACGATGTTGTCCGCGCCGATGTGGGCGACGAGAAACAGGGACTCGACCGTGTCGGGGAAGGCCCCCACCGGACGGAGGTCGGCTGTGGTTCTGGCTGCGAGAGCCTGCTCCGTGGTGGCTCCCGCCGAGGCCTGCCCGACTCCCCCTCCGGGGCCCGTGTCGTCCTGGAGCATGAAGGCGATAACCGCTCCCCCCACGAGGAGAACGGCAACCAAAGCGACAAGCCCCAAGAGCCGGCCGCGGCGTTTCTCCTCACCGGGCGAAGCCGGTTGCGTTGGGGTCGGAACCACGGGCGCCGCCTGAGCCACCGGTACCGGCTGCGAGGGTCCGGGTTCTGCTGTTGGAGGCGAAACCTCGGAGCGCCCCTCGTACGGGGATGAGGCAACGCCTGCCTGTGACGCGGGCGCTTCCTGGGGGGAGGGAGTCTGCGGCGGCGGAGCGAACGCTGCGGGGGCGCTCAAGGGGGCCGGCGGAAAGACCGTGCTTGGTGGCACCGGCGCTTGCGCGGCCACT
>DASRPA010000098.1:0-15170 GCA_035646635.1 Actinomycetota bacterium
GCCCCCCGCCCTTGACATGTGACTAATTAGTCACGTATGCTCCGCCTATGACCGACGACGACCGTGTGTTCAAGGCACTCGCGGACCCCACGCGTCGCTTCCTGCTCGACCGGCTCTTCGTGCGTGACGGCCGCACGCTCACAGAGCTCGAGTCCGAGCTGGAGATGACGCGCTTCGGTGTCATGAAGCACTTGCGCGTGCTCGAAGACGCGGGCCTCGTGGTCCCACGGCGCTCCGGGAGAGAGAAGCTCCACTTCTTGAACCCCGTGCCGATCCGGTTGATCCACGACCGGTGGATCGACAAGTACACGGAGCGCCGGGTGTCGGCGCTCGCAGAGCTCAAGAGTGAGCTGGAAAAGGAGATGGCATGAGCATGAAGACGGAGGCCGGTGCGACCACTCAGGTCTACCAGATCTACATCAAGGCGTCGCCCCAGGCGATCTGGGATGCGATCACGAAGCCGGAGTGGACCGAGAAGTTCATGTACGAGACGCGAGTCGAGTACGAGCTGGGCTCGGGCGGTGCCTACTGGGGGCTTCCGAGCGATTCGATGCGGAAGAGCGGCGCCGAGATGGGATTTGAGATTCCCGACGTCGTCGCCGACGGCGAGGTCATCGAGGCAGACCCGCCGCACAAGCTGGTTCAGACCTGGCGCATGCTCATGGTGGCCCCAACGATGGAGCCGGAAGGGTTCACGCGCCTGACGTGGGAGATCAAAGAGATCCAGGCCGGTGTCACCAAGCTGACCGTGATCCACGATCTCGAGGGCGCGCCCCAGACCGCGGTGATGGTTGCCGGTGGCATGGAGGAAGACGGCGCCGGCGGCGGTTGGAGCGAGATCCTCAGTGGTCTGAAGACGCTGCTCGAAACAGGCGAGATCCTTCGAGGCTGAGTTCATAATTCGGGCCGAGTGGTCGTGAGATGGTCATATAGGTCATCCTGCGACCACTCGGCCGGGCCGGTCCTTTGCGGGGCCGTTTCTTGGTAGGAAAGGAATAGGCTAGAGAAGCGATGGCCTCTCGAGCGGCCGAACTCATTCTCACCGGCGGCGCCGTGTACACGATGGACGCGGCGCGCAGCTGGGCAGAGGCCGTGGCCGTCTCAGACGGCCGCATCATCGCCCGCGGCAGCGCCGCCGCCGTCTCAGAGCTCAGGGGCCCCGACACAGTGGTACTCGATTGCCGCAACCGCTTGGTGCTGCCCGCTTTTCAGGACGCGCACGTGCACGCTCTCTGGGGCGGCTTGTCCCGGCGCTCGTGCGACCTTCACCACCTCTCAGGCAAGAGCGAATACCTCGCTGCCGTCAGGGCCTATGCCGACGAGCATCCGGAGCTCGAATGGATCGACGGAGACGGCTGGAGCATGGAAGCGTTTCCTTCCGGCACGCCACATCGGATGTCTCTGGACGAGGTGGTTTCAGATAGACCCGTTTTCCTCACCAACCGAGATGGGCACGGAGCGTGGGCCAACTCCAAGGCCCTCGAGCTCGCAGGCATCACGGCTGCTACTGCAGACCCTTCCGGCGGACGCATCGAACGAGACCCGGACGGTGAGCCCATGGGGACTCTGCACGAGCACGCCATGGATCTGGTTGAGCGGTTATTGCCGAAGCCGTCGCTCGAGGACCGCTGCTCCGCCCTCGAGGACGCCCAGGCATATCTCCATTCCCTCGGCATCGCGGCGTGGCAGGATCCGGCCGTTACCGAGGAGATTTTCACCGCCTACAAGAGAGTGAATGAACAGGGCGGTCTCAGCGCGCGCGTGAGCCTCGACCTGCTATGGGAGCGGGAAGAGGACGAGTCGCAGCTTGAGCGCCTCATCGAGTTGAGAGAGGAGGCCACGGGCGGCCGTCTGCGCGCCTCCGGGATCAAGTTCTTTGTCGACGGGGTCGCCGAGAACTTCACCGCGGCGATGCTCGAGCCCTATCTCGGAAGAGATGGCCTCCCCGGCGACAACCGCGGGATGAGCATGATCGAGCCGGCCGCCCTGGCGCGCTACGTGACCGTGCTCGACGGGCACCTCTTTCAAGTCCATTTCCACGCCATCGGCGACCGTGCCACCAGAGAGGCTTTGGATGCTGTGGAAGCGGCGCTTCGAGCCAACGGCCGGCGCGACTCTCGTCATCACATCTGCCATCTCCAAGTGGTGCAGCCGCACGACATCCCGCGTTTCCGTGCGCTCGGGGTGGTGGCGAACTGTCAGCCGCTGTGGGCCTGCGACGAGCCCCAGATGCGCGACCTCACCATTCCCTTCCTGGGCCAGGAGCGGGCTGCGCTGCAGTACCCGTTTGCCTCCCTGCATCGCTCGGGGGCGGTGCTTGCGTTTGGCAGCGATTGGACGGTCAGCACCCCCGACCCGCTGGAACAGATCGAAGTGGCAATGAACCGCGTCGCCCCGCAGACGCGCGAGCTGGCTCCCTTTCTCCCGGAGGAGCGCCTCACCCTCCCCGAGAGCCTCGCCGCGTTCACGATCGGCTCGGCGTTCGTCAATCGGCTCGAGCATGTGACCGGCTCCATCGAGGAGCGAAAGGTCGCCGACCTCGTGGTGCTGGACAGAGACCCGTTCGATCCTGAAAGCGGCCCCATCGGGGACGCGAGTGCCTCCCTCACGATTGTCGAGGGGGACGTCGTGCATCAGGACGAGAGTCTCGACTGGTGAGCCCGTGGGAGCGGCTGCGCGCTCGCTACGAGAGTGAGCTGTTCGGGCTCGCGTTCGCGCTGAGCGGCGACGAGCGCCGGGCCGCGTCCGTCGTACAGGAGGCCTTGCGCCGGGCGGTGGCGCGCTACGAGGACAGAAGGGGCGCCGATGCACTGGAGCTGTTCCTCTTCGGCCGCATCGTCCACCACGTTCCTCGAACCGGGAGGCGCCGCGACGATGTCCCGTGGAACGCATGGATCGAGATCTCCCCCAAACGACGGGCGGTCCTGGCGCTCCTGCTGCGCGGCCACCTCGACGAGGCGGGGGTCGCAGATGCAATGGGATGGTCTGCAAGCGCGGTGCGAAAGGCGGCGGACAGGGGCCTGACGCAGTGGTGCCGGGCGACGGGGGCCGATCGCGATTCGCTGCAGGCACTGCTGACGGCGGCAGCGCCGATCCCGGCGGCCAGCAGGCCGGGTGGGGCGCTCGTGTTGCGCCGGCTGCTCCCGCTCATGCTGATGGCGGTCCTCGTCGCGGCCCTGGTCATGGCGCCGCCGCTCACTGTGCCCGCTCCGGTGACCGCGCCCAAGCCCGAGACGGCCGAGGCATCGAGCCTCGACACCGCCCCTCGTCCTCTGGCGCTTCGAGGCTCGCAGGAGGACTTCTGCCCCAACCTCGATGGCGTGCTTCCGCTCGGTGCCGGGGCCGACCAGAAGGCGGCGCGCGTGGCGCTTGCCTTCAACACTGCCCTGGTCAAGGGCGACCGCAGAGTTATCGCCACCTACATCGACCCGTGGCCGGGGGCGCTGAATCTCAAGCCGCGGCCCTGGGATCACACCTGGGTATCGCATGGGCTCGCCATCCTTCACAGCGCCTCTGCCGAATCAGACGGACCGGCTCGCGACCTGTGCGGGGCAACGACTGCAGCCCGGTCCTGGAAAGTGGTGATGCACGACTCGACCGGGACATCAAGCACCAGCCTGGCCGCGTTCTATCTCGTACGCCGCGCTCACGGCTGGAAGGTGTGGGGCTCCTACTAGCGGCGCGGCATCTACTGCGGCCATTCCTCCTGGGTGATCGCGTAGATGTCGTGGTCCTGCCACGCTCCCCCGATGTAGAGGTAGCGCTCCGAGCGACCCTCCAGGCGAAACCCATTCTTCTCGAGCACACGCCGGGAGGCGTGGTTGTGAGGCATCACCCCGGCCTGGACCCGGTGCAGCCTCGCCTCCTCGAAGGCGAAGCCGAGCGCAAGGCCGATAGCTTCGGTGGCGACTCCACGGCCCGAGTACGCGCGCGCCACGAAGTAGCCGAGTGTAGCGTTGTGCCACGCCCCGCGCACGAGGTTCGAAAGCCGCACCCGCCCGGCGAGCTGCTCGTCCTCCGTCCGAAAGATACCGAACGCGTGACCTCCGCCGGCGAGGTCGTCGACCTCATCCGCGGCTATCTCGGCCGCCTGGCCGGAACGGGTGAAGTAGGAGGGCCGGCGATGGGGCTCGAAGTCTGCGAGGAAGTCGCGGTCCTTCAGGCGCAGCTCGAGTAGGGAGGGTGCATCGGCGGCGCTGAGCGGCCGCAGGAACACATTGATGCCAAACCTGAGACGTGCGTTCATGTCACTGCTATCTTGATATGAGCGAACAGAGCGGAGGTGACGATGCCGAAAGTGTTTTGTCCTCAGTGCAGGCTGTCGCAACCGGCGGCCCACCGCTTTTGTCCTCGGTGCGGTTCGACACTCTTATCGAGCGGCGTCAAGCCCGCCGCAGGGCGGCACCTCGAACGGCCCGCCAAGGCGTCGCGTTTCTTCGCCGGCGTCAGGGTCGCGGACACGGATCTCCCCGGCGCTTTCTTGCGCGTATCCTGCTACCGCGACGAGCAGATCCTTCACAGCCCCGAGGGCAGTGTGTCGGTGCCGGGTCACCACGTCCGCTTCAGCGTGTGGAGCGAAGCCGAAGCGCGCTGCGTGATCTCGCTCCCGGAGATCGAGGCGCGAGCGCTGATCGAATTTGTTTCCGAAGAGCTGGGCCCCTCGGAGGTGGGCGCAGAGCTTGACCAGCCGTTGATCTCGTGACCGCCCCACCGCCACAGGCGGGCACACCTCCTCCGAGAGACCCCATCTACGCGCTTGCAGCCGGAGTTGTTCTCCCCCCCATGGGGCTGTGGTTTCGCTGGCACATCATGGGCCTCGAGAACATCCCCCGTCGCGGCCCTGCCCTGCTGGCTTTCAACCACGTCGGCTATCTCGACGCTCTGGCCATCATCTACGCCTGTTCCAAGGCCCGCCGCAGGCCCCGGTTTCTCACCAAGTCAGAGCTCTTCTTGGACCGCCGCATCGGCTGGCTGATGCGGGGGACCGGTCAGATCGAGGTCAAGAGAGGTTCCAGGGACGCGATCCTCGCTCTTGGCAAGGCGCTCGAGGCCCTCGGCCGGGGCGAGCTGGTGACGATCTTTCCGGAGGGCACGGTCACCACCGATCCCGATCTCAATGCGATGGCGCCGAAGTCGGGCGTCTCCCGCCTCGCCCTCGCCGCAAGCGTCCCGATTACGCCGTGCGCGATCTGGGGGACATCCAACGTGTGGCCCAAGGGTTTCAAGGGAAGCTGGCGGCCGGGGCAGCCTCTGCTTATCAAGATCGGCAAGCCGTTTGCGGTCACAGGCTCGCCCGACTCACCGGCCGCGTGGATGGGGGCGGGGCGCCAGATCATGGATGAGATCGGTGACTTGGTGGCAGAGCTTCGCCCGCTTGTCCCGGACCGACGCCGTCCCAAGAAGGGGGCCTGACCGGCCCGATCTCCGCCGAACGACGCAGCGGCCCGGCCCCCTGCCCTCCCAGGCACTAGACTGCCCCCGCATTCAGAAAACCCGGGGAGGGGAGGGGGGCGCTGGACTGGCAGAAGTTCGATCCCGGCTGGGCCCGCAAGCCGGCGGCCACCGCCGCGCGCGAGCTCATCATCATGCGGCTCTTGGGCCCGATCGTCGAGCACTACTCCCATCCCGTGACGCTGGGCAAGGAGGTGCTGGACGGCCTCAAGCCCCCTGTGATCTTCGCCGCCAACCACTCGAGCCATCTCGACACTCCCACGATCCTGCGCTCCTTCCCCAAGGAGTGGCGATCCCACATCGCCACGATCGCAGCGGCCGACTACTTCTACAAGAACCGCGTGGTCGCAAGCCTCGTGACCCTCAGCTTCGCCACGGTCCCAATCGAGCGCAAGGGCGGGCTCAGCAAGCTCACCACCGATCGCCTTGCGCTGCTGTTGAAGGAGGGATGGAGCCTTCTCGTCTATCCCGAGGGCACGCGCACCCGTGACGGCAACCTGGCGCAGATGCGCTTCGGGGCCGCCTTCATAGCGGTGGAGAACTCGATTCCGGTGGTGCCCGTAAACGTCATGGGCACTTTCCGCTCGATGCCGGTGGGTCGTCCCTGGCCCGTCAAGCACCCGGTAGTGATACACCTAGGCAACGCGCTATACCCGGCGCCGGGGGAGGACCACAAGGCACTGACATCAAGGCTGCAGGCGGCTCTCGAGCGCATGCGACGCGACTCGAGCCCCTTCGAAGGGAGTTGAAGAGTACGGGCAAGGCGCGATCTTCTAGGTTGCGGTCGCGCAAGGCGTCGAGCTGCATCGGCAGCTCGAGAAAGGGGGCGGTATGAACGATTTTACCTCGGAGGTAGTCGGCACGGCATTGCTGATCCTGTTCGGGGACGGGGTGGTGGCGGGCGTGCTGCTGAACCACTCGAAGGCTCAGAACGCGGGATGGATCGTGATTACGCTGGGCTGGGGTCTTGCGGTAGCGATCGCCGTCTACGCGGTGGCGCAATTCTCGGGCGCTCACATCAATCCGGCCGTGACCATCGGGCTCGCCTCCATCGGAGTACTGCCGTGGGGAGACGTGCCCATCTACATCGCGGGTCAGTTCCTGGGCGCCTTCATCGGCGCGGTCCTCGTCTATGCCGCCTACCTTCCGCACTGGTCGGAGACCGAGGACCCCGGCCTCAAGCTCGCGGTCTACTGCACCGGCCCCGCCATCAGAAAGACCGGGCCCAACATCGTGTGCGAGGTCATCGGCACCGCGGCGTTGCTCATCGGCGTGCTGTCGCTCGGGTACGCGGATAGCCCCGGGGCCCTCAGCGCGGAAATCGGACTCACGCCACTGCTGGTGGGTCTTCTGGTGCTTGGAATCGGTCTCTCACTCGGCGGGCCCACCGGCTACGCAATCAACCCGGCTCGCGACTTAGGCCCCCGCATCGCCCACGCGGTGCTGCCGATCGCCGGCAAGGGAGATTCGGACTGGGGTTACTCATGGATTCCCGTGGTCGGCCCGATCATCGGAGGGGTTGTTGGGGCAGTGCTGTTCAACGTTTTGTGGCCGTAACGACGCGGCTCACAGCCCAATAAGGGAGGCAAAATGGCTGGCCGTAACGACGCGGCTCGCAGATATCTAGGGGAGGCAAGATGGCTGAGTACGTAGGAGCGATCGACCAGGGCACCACGAGCACCCGTTTCATGATCTTCGACCACTCGGGCGCAGTGGTCGGCGTCGACCAGAAAGAGCACGAGCAGATCTATCCCAAGCCCGGATGGGTCGAGCACGACGCTTCGGAGATCTGGCAGCGCACCACCGAGGTCATCAAGGGGGGCCTCGACAAGGCGGGCCTGCAGCCCTCGGACCTGGTTGCGGTGGGGATCACCAACCAGCGCGAGACCGCGGTCCTGTGGGACAAGACCACCGGCGAGCCCGTCCACAACGCGCTCGTGTGGCAGGACACGCGCACGGACAAGATCTGCGACGAGCTCGCTGAGGACGGGGGCCAGGACCGCCTGCGCTCCAAGACCGGCCTGCCTCTCGCCACCTATTTCTCCGGGCCCAAGATCCGCTGGATCTTCGAGAACGTCGACGGGGTCAGAGAGAAGGCCGAGAACGGCGATGTCCTGTTCGGAAACCTCGACTCGTATCTGATCTGGAAGCTGTCCGGAGGAACGGACGGCGGCGTCCACGTAACCGACGTCACTAACGCCAGCCGCACGCTGATGATGAACCTCGAGACGCTCGATTGGGACGACGACATCCTGTCGCTGCTGGGCGTGCCACGCGCCATGCTTCCCGAGATCAAGGCGAGCTCCGAGGTCTACGCCGAGGCCACCACCGAGCTCACAGGCATTCCCATCGCCGGCGACCTCGGCGACCAGCAGGCAGCGGTCTTCGGACAGACCTGCTTCTCGGTGGGCGAGGCCAAGAACACCTACGGCACCGGCAACTTCCTGCTGCTCAACACAGGGACCGAAGCGGTGCAGTCGAAGAACGGGCTGTTGACCACGCTCGGCTACAAGATCGGCGACCAGGACGCGGTCTACTGCCTCGAGGGCGCCATCGCCATTACGGGGGCGCTCGTGCAGTGGATGCGAGACAACCTCAAGATGATCAAGGCCGCCCCCGAGATCGAAGAGCTGGCCAAATCGGTGGACGACAACGGCGGCTGCTACTTCGTGCCCGCGTTCTCCGGCCTCTTCGCTCCTTATTGGAAGGGAGATGCCCGCGGCGTCATCGCCGGGCTGACCCGTTATGTAAACGCCGGCCACCTTGCCCGGGCGGTGCTCGAGGCGACTGCATGGCAGAGCCGCGAGGTCGTCGAGGCGATGAATGCAGACTCCGGCGTCGAGCTCAAGTCTCTCAAGGTCGACGGCGGCATGGTCCAGAACGAGCTCTTGATGCAGTTCCAGGCCGACACCCTCGGGGTTCCAGTCATTCGTCCCAAGGTCGCCGAGACCACCGCTCTCGGCGCCGCCTACGCGGCCGGGCTCGCAACCGGTTTCTGGGCCCAGGTCGAGGACCTCCGTGAAAACTGGCTCGAGGACAAGCGCTGGGAGCCTCAGATGGACAAGAAAGAGGTCGAGAAGGAGTACCGCTTCTGGAAGAAGGCGGTCACCAAGTCCTTCGACTGGGTCGAGTAGCCGCTCTTTGACCGCGACCCACGCCGCCCCCCCCAATATGGCTTTGTGCCAGAAAGGGTGCGGAATCCGCCCCTCATCTGGCTTAGAGCCGGCTGAGGGGCGGGGGGCGGGGCCGCTTGCGGTCTCCAAGTCGGCATGAAAACGGTTGAGGCCGAGGTCTTGGTCATCGGTGGCGGAGCCACCGGCGCCGGGGTGCTGCGCGACGTCTGCATGCGCGGCTACGAGGGGCTGTTGGTAGAGCGCTCGGATCTGGCGATGGGAACCAGTGGGCGCTTTCACGGCCTGCTCCACTCCGGGGGCCGCTACGCGGTCAAGGACCCCTCGTCGGCCAAGGAGTGCATGGACGAGAACCGCGTCCTGAGGCGCATCGCCGCCGATTGCATCGAGGACACCTCCGGCTATTTCGTCACCACCGAGAAAGACGACCCCTCCTACTCGGACCTGTTCATCGACGGTTGCCTTAAGACCGGAATCCCCGTGGAGGAGGTCTCGGTCTCAGCGGCCTTGGCCGCCGAGCCGCGCCTCAGCCCCCGCATCAGCCGGGTGCTGCAGGTCCCCGACGCGGCCGTCGACGCGTGGAAGACGGTGTGGGGCTGCGTGCGCTCGGCGCAGGACCACGGGGGCCGGGCCCTGCCCTATCACAAGGTGACGGGCATTCTGCGGGAGGACGACAGAGTCCTCGGTGCAGTCGCGGAGGACCGCGCCGGCGATGAGGTCCACATCCGGGCGGGCTTCACTATCAACGCGAGCGGTGCGTGGGCGGCCTCGATCGCATCGCTTGCGGGGTGCGAGGGAATCACGATCCTGCCGGGGAGAGGAATCATGATCGCCATGGGCCATCGGCTCGTCGATACGGTGATCAACCGCTGCCAGATGCCGACCGACGGCGACATCCTGGTGCCGATCCGCACGGTGAGCGTGATCGGCACCACCGACGAGGAGGCCTCCGACCCGGACGATCTCGCGATCCTCCAAGAGGAAGTCGATCAGATGCTGGACGACGGCGAGACGCTCGTCCCCGGCTTCAAGCAGGCCCGGGCGCTGCGCGTGTGGGCCGGCGTGCGGCCGCTGTTCAAAGACAGCAAAGCGGAAGCCTCGAGCACGCGCGATGTCAGTCGCTCCCACAAGCTCGTGGACCATCGCGAGCGCGACGGAGTCGACGGCTTCCTCACAATCACCGGCGGCAAGTTCACGACGTTCAGGCGGATGGCCGAGGACACCGTCGACGCCATGTGCGCCCAGCTCAAGGGCGAGCGGGCCTGCCATACGCACGAGGAGCCACTTCCCGACTCCGAGGAGCGCACTTACTACACGCTGGGGTCGAGGCTCTCGGCGCGCGAGGAAGCGCTCCACGACGAGCAGATCATCTGCGAGTGCGAGCTCATCGGTAGGCGCGCGCTCGAAAACGCGATGCAGCGCCGGGGCTCATTCGATCTCGACGACATAAGACGCACGCTTCGGCTCGGCATGGGGCCCTGCCAGGGAGGGTTCTGCATCTATCGCTCTGCGGGCATCCTGCACTCGCTTCAGAGCATGGATGCCGGCACTGCCACCACCTCCCTCAAAGACTTTCTTCAGGAGCGCTGGAAGGGCCTCCACCCGATCCTGTACGGCGACGGTCTCCGGCAGGCGAAACTCGACGACTGGATCTTTCAGGGCCTGCTCGATGTCGAGCATCTTCCGGGACGGGCGGGGATAAAAAAGGCGGGCGGGGAGAAGGCATGAGCGCAGACACCGTCGTGATCGGGGCTGGGCTGGCAGGGCTTACCTGCGCGCTGCGCCTTGCCGAGGGGGGCCGCAAGGTCGCGGTAGTGGCGGCCGGAGCCGGTTCGCTCCATCTCGGGGGGGCGACGATCGACATCCTCGGTTACGACCCCGGCGTTGTGGCGAGCCCTGCGGCGGTTCTGGGCCCTTTCATCCGAGCGCACCCGGAACACCCCTACGCCCAAGTACCCCCGAGCCTGTGGGCCGGGGCGCTCGAGTGGCTGAGAGCGCGCTGCGAGCCCCTTCCGCTGATGGGATCGATGGACCAAAACCTCATGCTTCCCACCGCTGCGGGGGCCCTGAAGCCGAGCGCGTTCGCCCCTGAGAGTGTGGCCGCCGGCGATCTCTCCACCGGGGGCAAGGTCGCACTGGTGTCGTTTTCCGCCCTCAAGGACTTCTATCCGAAGCTCGCCGCCGCCAACCTCAACCGCGCCCAACCGGGTTCCGCCGAGCGCATCGAGGCGCGCGCGATCGAACTATTGGGCACGGTCGCGGGTGAGGCCGACCCCGGCACCCTGCGGCTCGCCCGGGCCTTCGAGGAGGCCCCGTTCAGGGCCGAAGTCATCGCCCGGCTCGAAGGGAGGATCGAGCCGGGCGAGCGCGTGGGCTTTCCCGCCGTGCTGGGGCTGTACCGGAACCCAGAGGTCGTTGCCGAGCTGGCCGAGCGCATCGGAGCGGCGGTCTTCGAGATTCCGACCCTGCCCCCGTCGGTTCCGGGGATGCGTCTTCATGCGCTCCTAAGCCGAGCGCTCAAGAAGGCCAGGGGCCGTGTGGTGCTGGGAGCTCCCGTGGTCTCGAGCGCCTCTTACAACGGCCGGCTCCAGTCGGTGAGCACCGACACCGGAGCGCGTCGCTCCTCTCATGAGGCCCGTCACTTCGTCGTCGCCACCGGGGGAGTGTCGGCAGGAGGTGTGACGCTCGACTCGTCGTGGGCCTTCAAGGAGAGCGCCCTCGATCTGCCGCTTGACGGCGTTCCCCCGCCGGGAACGGAGCGCTTCTGTCCCGATGTTTTCGGCTCTCATCCCGCCTCGCAGGTGGGCGTAGCGGTCGATGAGGAGTGGCGGCCGCTCGACGCCGGCGGCCGGGTCGTCTACGACAACGTGCGGGTCTGTGGCGCTACACTCGCGGGGGCCGAGCCGCACAGGGAGAAGTCGGGAAACGGCATCAGCCTCGTCACCGGATATGCGGTCGCAGATGCGATCCTGCGTTCATGACCACCGACATCAGGGCGTCCCTCGACCACTGCGTGAAGTGCACGATCTGCGAGACCTATTGCCCGGTGTCGGCCGCCACGCCGCTGTTCCCCGGCCCCAAGTACGTCGGCCCCCAGGCCGAGCGCTTTCGTTCGGCAGGGGCCCCGGGTTCAAGTGGCAGTGTGGATGAGTCGCTCGACTACTGCTCGGGCTGCGGCATCTGCTCGCAGGTGTGCCCGCAGGGCGTCAAGATCGCCGAGATCAACGCGCGCGCTCGCGCTCGCATGAAGGCGCAGCGGGGGGTTCCCCTCAGGGACCGCATCATCGCCCGGCCGAGTGCGTCGGCCCGCTTCGCCACGCCGGTGGCTCCGCTCGCCAACCGGGCGCTGGCCAGCCCCGTCCTGCGTTACCTCGCCGAGGCTTTAATGGGTGTGCATCGAAAGGCGCCGCTGCCGCGCTTTGCCTCACGCACCTTTCAGACGCGGCAACGGCGCCACTCGTCTGCTGATTCATCCCTTCCCACCTCCGCCAAGGTCGTCTATTTCCACGGCTGTGGCGTGAACTTCTTCGAGCCCCGGCTCGGGGAGATGGCGGTCGCCGTGCTCGAGCGCAACGGCTTCGAGGTGATCGTCCCGCCCCAGGACTGCTGCGGTCTGCCTCTCCAGTCGAACGGACTGTTCTCCGACGCCCGCGCCTACGTGCAGCGGCTCGCTTCGAATCTCGCCCCTTACGCCCGCGCGGGGATCCCGATCGTGTCGACCTCGACCAGCTGCTCGCTGATGCTGAAGCGCGAGGCCCACGAGATCCTCGGCGAGGATTCCGAGGACCTTGCGGTCGTATCGGAGCAGATGTACGACATCTGCGAGCTGTTGGCGGGCCTCTTGGGCCGCGGGGAGCTCGACACGCGCTTTCAGCCCGTGTCGCTCACGATCCCTTACCACGCTCCCTGCCAGCAGCGGGGCCACGGCATCGGCTCCCCGGCCCTCGACCTCCTGGAGCTGATACCGGGCCTCGAGGTCATCGAGCAGGACGCCCAGTGCTGCGGTATCGCCGGCACC
This sequence comes from Actinomycetota bacterium, assembly GCA_035646635.1. Taxonomy (GTDB): domain Bacteria; phylum Actinomycetota; class CADDZG01; order CADDZG01; family WHSQ01; genus JACDAL01. Next base: position 12,601 of record DASRPA010000098.1, read on the forward strand.
TACGGCCTCAAGAAAGAGAAGTACGACATCGCCATGGCCGTGGGCCGGCCCCTGTTCGAGTCGATCTCCGAGCTGGGGGCGTCGCTCGCCGCGTGTGATAGCGAGACCTGTCGGTGGCAGATCGCCCATGCTACGGGAGTGCCGGTGGTGCATCCCATCGAGCTTCTCCACCGGGCCTACGTGGGGGAACAGTAGGGTTTCCTGGTGAGCCCCACGAAGAATCCTCTGGACTCCCGGCTCATGGGACTCACCTATCTGCGGATCGTGCTGATCCCGGTCGTGATGGCGCTCACGCTGAGGGGGTCGTGGGGGGCCGCGGCGGGAGTGTTCGGGATCGCCGCAATCACCGACTTCTTCGACGGCTACCTGGCGCGGCGCTGGAAGGCGACCACGGTGCTGGGCTCGTTTCTCGACACCACGGCCGACAAGCTGCTGGTCGCAGGCGCCCTCATCGCACTGGTGGAGGTGGGCCGCGCGTGGGCGTGGGCGGCCTTCGTGATCGTGGGACGAGAGCTGGTCATCCTGGGATTGCGCGGAGTCGTGGCCTCGGACGGCATCGTCATGGCCCCTTCGTTCTGGGGCAAGCTCAAGGCCAACGTCCAATTCGTGGCGATCCTGCTGGCGCTGCTGCGCCCGGCAGCCGAGCTCGGCCCCCTCTTGCTCGATGAGTGGGTGATGGCTCTCGCCTGCTTCGTCACCGTCATGTCGGGCCTGGAGTACCTCGCCCGCCACTCCGCCGTCCTGGCGGGCTCCCGCTGAGCAGGGTCCTGGTCACCGGGGGGACCGGCGTGGTCGGTACCGCCGTGGTCTCGCGGCTGATGGCGCAAGACAGGGAGGTGCGTGTCCTGGTGCGCAGCGATGACGGGGCCGCGCGCGTGAGGTCGTGGGGGGCGGAGCCGGTGCCGGGCGACGTGCTCGATCCGGACTCCCTCTCGGCGGCCGTGCGCGGCGTCGCGGTCGTCTACCACGTCGCCGGGCTCAACAGCCTGTGCTTGAAGGACCCGGCTGCTCTTTACGAGGTCAACGTGTCGGGCACTCGCAACGTCGTGGAAGCAGCGGCGCGCTCTGGCGTAGCTCGGCTGGTGCTGACCTCGTCGGGGGCCGCGATTGGAGAGCGCAAGAACCGTGTGGCCTCGGAGACCTCCGAGCACAGGGGCAGCTTTCTCTCTCACTACGAGCGCTCCAAGCACCTCTCCGAGCGGCTCGCCTTCGACTTGGGGGCTCGCTTCGGGCTCGATGTCGTGGCGGTCAACCCCTGCTCGGTGCAGGGCCCCGGCCGCTCCACGGGCACCGCCCGCATCCTCAGCGCCTACATCGAGGGCAGGCTCAAGCTGTTCCTCGACACCCGCCTCAGCATCGTCGACATCGACGACTGCGCCGAAGGCCACCTGCTCGCCGAGCGCAAGGGAGTCCCCGGCGAGCGCTACCTGTTGTGCGGTGCCACGCTCTCTAGCCGTGAGGCGTTGCAGCTCATCTCACGCCTCGCCGGCACCTCTCACGAACCCCGCCTGGTCCCCGCCGCAGCGGCGTACGCAGCGGCGGCCTACGCCGAGGTGGCGGCCCGGCTCAGAGGGAAGGACCCGAGCGTGTGCCGCGCCATGGTGAAAGCGATCGCATTCGGGCACGCCTACGACGGCTCTCGGGCGAGTCGCGAGCTGGGGCTCGTCTACACCCCGGTCGAGGAAACCCTAGGGCGCACGATCGAGTGGCTTCGGGAGCAGCGCGCCGCATAGGCAAACGCGCACAACGCGCTCCTGGCTACGGATCCGGTACCCAGGCGCGCGCCGAGAGCGTTTGAATACCTGGGGGTGCGGCCTACGACCTAGCGCCCCTCTTGGCCCTCGGCGAAGCTGCCCTCGGCCTCCTTTTCGGGGGTGTCGGGAAGGTCCTCCTCGCCCTCGGAAAAGCGTCGCCGGCGCTCCTCGTCTTCCTCGTCTGCGGGATCGTCTTGGCCCTCGGCGAAGTTTCCCACGTGGGTCTCCTCGGGCGAATCGGGCTTGTGGTCCTGTCCCTCCTCGAAGCCACCGTCCTCCGGCTGTTGCGGAGCGGCGGAGCGCTCTTTATCTGCCATCTAGTCTCCCTTCCTGTCGCTATGGGCTGCGGGGCTCTCGAGCAGTTGTGGCAGCGTGCGCCAGAAGCGGCCGCGCGGCACCGCTTCCACGCCGGCGGCCCGGGCGGCGTCGCCGAGGGAGGTGTCCACGTGCGAGAAGAAGCCGATCATCCGGGCTCGGGGGGCCGGGCCGAGCGCGCGCAGTGCCGGCTCGCCGGCTTCGTCGAGATCGACCACCACCAGCTCGGGGGAATGTTCCTCTACTGCGCCATTCAAGTCACCGACGCGCGCCGTAACCATGGTCCAGCCGGCCCTGGCGGCAGCATCCGCTACCCGTGCCTTGGCGGCGAGATCACGGCTCGCCAGCAACACCTTCATCCGGGGAGCCTAACGGAGATCGGGGCCGCCCGCCCCGTCCCCCGATGTGGTCAAAAGTCCTCGGTCCGCGTTTTACCACCGAATCCGGTGGTCAAGTGTCCTCGGTCCGCATTTGCCACCGCGCTCCGGCCCCTTCGACGGC
>DASRPA010000099.1:0-5157 GCA_035646635.1 Actinomycetota bacterium
GTCCTGATCCTGGCTGTGATGCTGACGCGCAGGGCTCTGGGGGTCGATCCTTTACGCCAGAACCCGCGTTGAGCGCGGGCTACGGTGAAAAAGTCATGTCCGGCCCCCGGTTAGGCCCCCTCGTGGCCTTCTTTGGTACAAAACGCGCTCATAGCGTTGGTTTTGGACCAAAGCTCGGCCGAGCCGGCTGTGGATGCGGTTTCGGGCGCAGGCCCAGCTTGCCGCCTGCCTTTGCGACAGGCCGCTGAGCGCTGGTTGCAGTGAAAAAATCGCTGAGTCTGGCCGGACGGCGCACGAATCTTGCTTTGCTGGCCGCCCTCGGGGCGGCCCTGGGCTCCGGAGCGCTCGCTTTCGCCGTGGGACACCCGTCCGGAGGATGGGCCGCGGGCATCCACGGAGCAGCGGGCCTCGCGATCCTGCTGCTGTCGCCGTGGAAGTCGATCATCGTGCGGCGAGGGCTCGCCCGAGCGTCGCGCCGCAAGGGGGCCTCGATCGCGCTGACCGTGCTGACCGTGATAGCGCTTGCTACCGGGCTGTTTCACTCTTCCGGCCTCGTGCTGAGCCTGCAAGCCGCCACCGCGATGCAACTGCACGTGGGGGCCGCGCTGCTCGCAATCCCCTTTGCCCTGTGGCATGTGCGCAGCAGGCCGGGGCGCGCCCATCGCACCGATTTGTCGCGTCGCAACGCGCTCCGAACCGGGGCACTGGTGGGCGCGAGCGCGCTCGGCTATCTAGGGCTCGAGGGCTTTGCCCGCCTGCTCGGGACGAGGGGCGCCTCCCGCCGCGTCACGGGCTCATACGAGAGGGGCTCCCATGACATCGACGCCATGCCCGTGACGCAGTGGCTCGACGACGATGTGCCTCTGATCCAGGCCGCCGGGTTCACATTGAAAGTTGGGGGCCGCACGCTGTCATACGAGCAACTGTGGAGCTACGAGGACGAAGTGCGGGCCACTATCGACTGCACCGGAGGCTGGTACGCCGAGCAGGACTGGAGCGGGGTGTGGCTCGACCGCTTGCTTCAGGATGTGTCGGGCGCCCGCTCCATCCGGGCGGTGTCCGCCACCGGCTACTCCCGCGGCTTCCCTCTCTCAGATGCGCCCAGGCTGCTGCTGGCGGTGCGGGCGCAGGGGCAGCCGCTGAGTGCCGGCCACGGCGGGCCCGTCCGCATCGTCGCGCCCCACCGGAGGGGCTTCTGGTGGGTGAAATGGGTGGATCGGATCGAGCTCAGCGCCCGGCCCTGGTGGTTGCAGCCGCCGTTTCCGTTGACCTAACGGGCCAAGGCAGTGCCGAGTGGTGGATAAAGGTCACACAGTAGCCATTTAACACCACTCGGCGAGAGAACCCCCCTTCAGGCCCCCTCGGTCGGGAGCTTGTAATCGGTGAAGCGCTCCCTTAGATCCTTCTTGGAGAACTTGCCGGTCGTGGTCTTGGGAATCTCGTCGATGAAGACATAGTCGTCCGGCAGCCAGAACTTCGCCACCCGGGATTCGAGATGGGATCTCAGGGCGTCCTTGTCCTCCTCCTCGCCGTCTTCGAGGACGACGCAGGCGAGCGGCCGCTCCTGCCATTTGCTATGTGCTGCCGCAATCACTGCTGCTTCGGCGACGGCGGGATGAGACATGAGCTCGTTCTCGAGCTCGACGGTCGAGATCCACTCACCGCCCGACTTGATGAGGTCCTTGGTGCGGTCGACTATGCGGATGTAGCCCTCGGGGTCGATGGTGGCGACGTCGCCGGTCCGGAACCAGCCGTCGTCCGTGAGCGAGTCCTTGGAGCGGTCGTCGTCGTAATAGCCGCTGGCGATGAAGGGCCCGCGCACCTGGAGCTCGCCGAAGGCCTCGCCGTCCCAGGGCAACTCCTCGCCCGACGCTGCCTCCGCGATCCGGGCCTCGACCAGCGCCACCGGCAGGCCTTGGGAGGAGCGCAGGTCGGCGAGCTCGGACTCGGTTTGGGAGGCGAGCGACGACTTGATGGTGCAGACGGAGCCGATCGGGCTGGTCTCGGTCATCCCCCAGGCGTGCAGGATCGGCAAGCCGGTCTTCTCCCGGAAGCCCTCGGACAGGGACTTCGGAACCGCCGAGCCACCGCAGGGAATCGCCCGCAGACTCGACACGTCGTGGCCGTCGAGGGCGCCCAACACCCCCATCCAGATGGTCGGTACTCCCGCGGCCACTGTGACTTTGTGCTTGGCGATGAGCTCGACCAGCGGCTCGGGCGTCATGTTGGGGCCCGGGAACACGAACGAGGAGCCCGCGAACACTCCCGAGAAGGGCAGCCCCCATGCGTTGACGTGGAACATCGGAACCACCGGGAGTAGCACGTCCTTCTCCGAGATCCCGAGCGCGTCGGCTCCCATGCACACGAGCGAATGGAGCACGATCGAGCGGTGGGTATAGACGACTCCCTTGGGGTCGCCGGTCGTGCCGCTCGAGTAACACATGGCGGCGCCACGGCGTTCGTCGAGCTCTGAGAACTCGGCCGGCTTCGAGCCGGAAGTAACCTCATCAAACGACAGCACGCGAGGGTCATCCGGGATGTCGCCGGAGCCGTCGTCCATGACGATGAAGTGCTTGATGCCGGACAGCTTGTCGGCCAGCGGCCACAGCTTGGCGATCAGGGTGCGGTCTACGAACAAGACCTCGTCGCCTGCGTGGTTTATCGAATAGACGAGCTGCTCCGGAAACAGCCTGATGTTGAGCGTGTGCAGCACCCGGCCGGAGCAGGGAACTCCGAAGTAGAGCTGCAGGTGGTGGGCGCTGTTCCAGGCGAAGGTGCCGACGCGCCCGTCCTCGGAGACGCCGAGCTCGTCCAAAGCGGAGGCGAGCCGGCGGGTGGCGTCCGCCCACTCGCCATAGGTCGTTTCTTCGAGGCCCGTCGCAGTCGCGGTGACGATGCGTTTTTTGGGAAAAAGCTTTTCAGCCCGGTGAAAGACGTGAGCCAGTGTGAGCGGAAAGTCCTGCATGAGCCCTTGCACGGCGGCACCCCCAGGTTCTTGAGTCGACAGCTCCCTATTGTGACCGTTCTCCACTACCGGTATGCGTACCGCCACGATTCAGGGTCCGAGAGCAGGTCGCCGCCACGCGGGTGGTCAGAACGCAAGCCCGTGCCGCTCGACAATTCTGGAAGTGGCCTCGAGGTCGGCGTCACATTGGTAAGGGGCCGCCATTGCGGCGAGCGCCTCTGGGTCCGGCGGCTCCGTCATGGTGCCCAGGGCGCGGAAGAACTGCTCCAGACCGGCGGGGGAGATGATTTCGAGCGCGGATGCAGGCTCATCCCCGGCGTTCCAGAACGTGTGCCACTGGTTCCGGGGTTTGAAGATCAGATCCCCGGGTTCGCCGACGACTTCCTCATCGCCCAGAATCGCCCCGATTCGACCCTCCAGCACATACGTGTACTCGTCCTCCTTGTGGTGGCGGTGCATGGGTGCTGCCAGTGCTTTGGGTGCGAATAGGTGCTGCACGAGGGCGAAGCGCTCGCCTGCGTCCTTACCGTCGATCATGAATCGGTCACGGACCCCGGCGGGGTCACCAAGGACTAACCCGCCTTGCGCGGCCAGCACCCGCGCACCCTTGCTGGGTTCCGCCTGTTCGGTCATGGTTCCTCCTTGCCGATCGGATAGCAAACCGGAGAGGCGAGCGCTCCCAGAACAGTACGTCGGAGCTCACACAGCTGCAGCCCGAACCTACATCTTCGGTGGCCTTCAGGATAGACACCAGGGAGTCGTGTACACGGCCGACGCGCAACGGGCGAACTGCTGGCCATCATGACGGGGACGAAGCGGAGAACGTCTTCATTGGCGTGTGTGCAGCGGACCACTCTTGGAAGACGAGCCGCCGAAATGCTGGTCTCTGACGCAGCGGTCCGGCGTCGTGAGGAACGCGTCGTAGTTGGCGGTCGTCAAGAGTGTCGGCTTGGCCGGCCTGTGAGGGAGACCGGAATACTGTGACACGGATTCATTTCCACGTTCTGCTTAACACTGCCGCCGTGGTGTCGCTGTCCTGTTGTCGGGTCCGATGTTGCGTTTCTGATCGATTGCATGCTCATGTACCTAAGAGGTGCATAAAGGCGCACTCCGCAACTAGCGCGGACGGGAGTCGCCCTCAGTCTGAAGCGCGGCTCTCTCCTGGGCAGTGAGGAGCCGGGGCTTCTTGGCGACCCGGTCCAGCGCCACCAGCACGGCCTTGGCCTCGGCCGAGACGCTGCCGTCGAGCTTCAAGATCTGCTCCGTGGTCCTCACGCTCGAGTTCCCGACCGAGGCCAGAGAGCAGCGCACGATCACGGCGTCGTCCTCTTGGGTCAGCTCCTGACGGTAGTCGATCTCGACCCGGCCGAGCACGAAGTCCCAGAGCTCGTCCGAGCGGCCCAGGACCTGCTCGAGCCATTCGTCCCGGCCCTCTTCGAGGTAGGTGAGAAAGACCGCGTTGTTGACGTGGCGGTAAGCATCGACATCGTGCCAGCGAATCTCGACCCGCTTCTCGTGCGTCATACCTGCCCCTGAGTCTGGCGCGAGTGCGGCCCCCGGATTTCCGGGGGCCGCGAACTCAGCGTTCTTGGATTGCTGGTCTAGACGGGTCGAACGTTGGCAGCCTGCTTGCCCTTGGGGCCCTGAGTCACCTCGAACTCGACCGACTGGCCTTCCTCCAACGACTTGTAGCCATCTGTCTGAATGGCAGAGAAATGAACGAACACGTCCTCGCCATCAGGTTGGGAGATAAACCCATAGCCTTTGTCGTTGTTGAACCACTTCACCGTACCTTGAGCCACTACACCAACTTCCTTTCCGACGGGGGCAGGCCAGTCTTTTCCGCCAAGTTTTCCCCCGGTCACCTAACCGGACGAAGGGTAGCATCCCGCCGCACGGCTGGCTACCCCCTTGGATCGAACTGGGCTTGATCCAAAGGTCCCCGGCCCCCGACTTCTCACCGGTACTAATGGGCCCAGAGCGCCCCCGAGTACGGATTCCGTACTCCAGAGCGCCTGAGGCGCGATTGACTCCCACGGGAGTCGGTCGGGCAGGGGGCCGGGAGGGCGCCCCTATTTCGGTTCTGTGCCAGATAAGGGGCGGATTCCGCACGTTTCCTGGCACAAAGCCAGTTTGGGGGCGGTCGGGCCGGGGAGCGGGAGGGCGCCCCTATTTCGGTTCTGTGCCAGATA
>DASRPA010000100.1:0-2179 GCA_035646635.1 Actinomycetota bacterium
TGCAGTCGGATCTCACCTCGTTCGTCGTCGTGACCTCGCCGACAGAGGAATCTGTAGCTGAAGCCGTCTACTTCGCGCAGAGGCTCAATGAGGCTAAGCTGCCCTTTGGCGCCGTCGTCGTCAACCGCGTCCACCCCAAGTACGGCGACGGTATCGGAGCCAGGTCCCGGCAGATCTCTAAACTGCGCGCCCAACAAGGCGATTGCGCGCTCCTGGCCGACCTCCTCGACAACGAGAACGCGTTCATGCGCGTGGTGCGTCGGGAAGAGCTCAACCTCCGCGCCCTTGCCAGCAAGGTCCCGCGTCATCGTTGGGTGCGTGTCCCCTATCTCGAGCAAGAGGCTGTGGATTTCCGCGGCCTTGTGGCCATCTCAGACCAGCTCTTCGACAGCGGATAGAATCGACTCATGCTCGCCGCCAAACTCATAGAAGGTCTCGTTTTCGTCCTGACCGTGGGGTCGGGACTCGTTGCCGCTCTCTTGCTCGTCGACTTGCTGCGGGTAGGAAAAGGACGCAAGGGAGTCGCCTACAAGGGCGGGATCGGACAGTGGTCGTGGGTTGCCCACCGGGTCACAGGAATCCTCGTGGTCGCATTCCTGTTCGGCCACATCGTCGACACATTCGGAGTCGGCTTTGGCCCCGAGCTATACGACGAGACCATCTCTCTGTATCAGCAGTGGTGGTTCAAGCCCTTTGAAGTTGCTTTGGTCGCCGCGGTCGTTTACCACGCTTTCAATGGGTTGCGGATCATTCTCTTCGACTTCTGGCCTCATCTGGCACTCAAGCAAAAGCTCTTTGCAAAGATCCAGCTTGCAGCCTTCGCCATAGCGTTTCTTCCCGCCGCTTTCTTCATGCTGCGCTCAGCCCTCGAAGAGTCTCCGCTCGGCTGATGGCCCTCAGAGAGGAACGCCGGCGCACAGCACTCAATCCCATTGTGAACGAGGTCGCCCGAGCCATCGGCAGGCACGGCGTCAAGCGGGGGGAGACCGCGGGGGCGAAGGCCGCTCTCCGGGTCACCCTGGAGCGTGATGTCAGTCGCGTGATCCAGGTTTATTGGACCCCCTTTGAAGCTACCGTTCCGGGGCACTCGATCGGCCTGCACCTGGAGGTAGCCGAGCCCACTGTCCACTGGGCCGAGTGCTACCTGTCGCCCGAATATCGCAACTGGGTCTTCTGCTTCCACGAGCGCCCCGACGGTGACATCCAACTCGCCTATCACCGCGATTACGCGACGCCCGAAGAAGCGGTCGGAGGCTTCTTCAACCTGTCCGGCTGGTACGTGCTCACGGCCACCGACAAGACGTGGTCGGACGCAGCTTACGAAATCGATCCCGAGCTCGACTGGACCGATCACCACAGCGCGCTGTCGGGCTCGTCTCAGGCGGGCGGGATCCAGGAGTCACTTAAGAAATCGACGATCATCTGGCTGCGGTGGCCCACCCAATCGGGGACCGAGACGATGCCGGTGTGGTACGTCTACGACCAGAAGGCGAACAGGATCTTCGTGCTTTCAGGGGAGCGCCAGCAGACCATCCCGGGGGTCGAGAGTTTGCGAGAGGTTGACGTGATCTTCCGCTGGAAGGGCAAGAACGCCCGGGTCGGAGAGGTCCCCGCCAACGTCAGAGTGCTCGAGCCGGGCCCGGAGTGGGACGAGGTGGCCGAGAAGGTCGCGGAGAAGCGCTTGAACATCCCCGGTCTTCCGGAGGACACCGCCCGTCGCTGGCGCGACGAGTGCACTCTCTTGGAGCTGACACTAAGAACCTAGTATGCCGAGTGGTGGTGAGATGATCTATATGGTCACTTATCCACCACTCGGCGGAAACGGCCGGGGGGCTAGGCGATGAGCGCCCGCCACTCGGGCCCCCACTGCCGGCGAAAGCGCCTGCGCTCCCGTTCGGTCATGCCTCCCCACACACCATGATCGATCGGCGTTTCCAGGGCGTAGAGAAGACATTGCCTGCGCACCGGACAATCTCTGCAGATCCTCTTGGCTATTCTGTGCTCCAGAGATCCTGGAGCAAAGAACAGATCGGGATCAAAAGCGGCACAGCGCGCCTTGGCGCGCCAGTCCTCGTCGGACGAATCTAGAACCAGCAAAAGCCCCCACCTCGCTATTTCATTCCCTTGATATGTGTATAGGGTAATGAGAAACGAGGGGAAATGTTATGGCCCGCTGGGA
>DASRPA010000101.1:0-4279 GCA_035646635.1 Actinomycetota bacterium
CGCACAGCATCACGACGAGCAGCCACAGCAGGCCATACGAGACCGCCCACCAACCGTTCAAGCGGTAACACCTCCGTTAGCGACTAAACAAGTGGGCTGCTAGCGCCCGTGGCTCGGGTCCGAGGAAGCTTCTCGGACCGAAGGTTTTCGCGATCTGGAAGGCTACCGTGCGCCGACTCCGGCTCGGTCACTCACTTGGGCCGGGCGTCCAGCGCTGGTCCCCATCACCCCGGGCGCTTACCGCGGTGGCTGGTGTGCGACAGTCGCACGTGAGCTACCGAATCAGGTGGTTGGTGTGCGACAGTCGCACGTGAGCTCCCGCTCGCCTGGTCCCGGCCCTCCCGCCGCCCGACGGTGTAAATCGCGCACAGTTCCCGATTAGCCACCGGAACAGGAGGTCAATTGGGAACGGTTCCCGATTGCCACCGCGCCCCAGCGCCCGCCGCGGCCCCGCCGAGGGGAAGAAGCGAAACCCTGGACAGTTGCCACCGCGGCGACCGCCCTCCAGGTGGTCCCGGGCTCGAGGTGGGCGATAGCATGCGACCGCCATGGTCCTGTCACTCTCGCAGATCTGCGCTGCCCTGCTCGCCGGGGTCTTCGCCTGGGCGGCGGTCGCCAAAGCATTGCGGCCGGGGACGTGGCTGCAGGCGCTTGATCGCTACGGCCTGAGCCCGGCCCTCCGAGTTCCGGCGGCGCCCGGCGTACCTCTAGCGGAAGCAGTGGTGGCCGGCTTGCTCGTCGCCGGTTTGCTCCCGGCGGGGGCCGCGTTGGCGCTTGCTCTCGTGGCAGCGTTCTCACTGGTGTTGGCGCGCCTCGGCACCCAGGGTAAGAGCCGTGTGCCGTGCGGCTGTTTCGGTCGAGTTACCGACCGCTCCCTGCGCCTGCTCCTCGGCCGCAACGCGATCCTGGCAGCTCTGGCCGCAACGGTTCTGACGGTGAAGCCGCAGGAGTGGCCATCGTGGCAGGGCCGGGCACCGCTCGTCTCAGAGGCGCTACCCGCGGCCCTCGTGCTCCTCGGGCTTGCGTTATGCGCGTGGACCGGGCTCAGAACCCTAGCGGCGCTGCGCGGTCGAGGGCGCATGTGAGAGCGAGACTCATGGCGCTCCCGCTGGCCTTGCTACTGACTGCCCTCCCTCTGCTGCTGGCGCTGGCATCGCATCGTGACGTGCGCGACGACAACGACGTCAAGGGCCGGCTCGACCTCCGCAAAGTCTCGATCTACGGCCGCCCTCGTGTGTGGAACATCCAGACCTACGACGGCTGGAGCAGCCGCTCGATATGGGACCGTGGCTATCTGCTCGTTCACCTCGACACGCTCGGCGGAGAACGCTTCGACTACTACGCTCTGGTGTCCTCGGATGGAAGGGGCATGGAGGGCGTTCTCTTCCGGGACCGAAGGGAAAAGGCCGACTACCGGATGGCAAAGCTGGCCGCGTGGCGCTCGAGCCGGCGCAGGGTCAAGGTGAGAATCCCCTTCGGAAAGACCAAGATCGAAGAGGGCCGCGGCTTCTTTCGCTGGCAGCTCAGGACCCTGTTCACCGGCAGAGGGTGCCGCCGCAGCTGCATCGACTTCGCTCCTGGGGCTCCCGTCAAGGAGCCATTGGGTCAAAAAGCCATGGGGCGAGTGCAGGCGTCGCCGACCCCGAGCCCGTCGCCTAGTTAGCCGGTGGCGCCTCGCCTCGTAATCCTGGGATGGGACTCTGCCACCTTCGACGCCACCGGCCCCCTGATATCGGACGGCCGGCTCCCCGCCCTGGCGTCGTTGCAGCAACGAGGCTTTAGCGCGCCGCTTCGATCCTCCTGGCCTCCGATGACGGACTGCGCCTGGACCTCAGCGTTTACGGGCGTCAACCCCGGGAAGCACGGCATCTTCGGGTCCTGGTACCGCGCCCCGGGCGCGTATGAGTGCCGCTACTTCTCCGGGCGCGACCGGCGCTCCAAAGCGTTGTGGGAGTTGGGCTCCGAGGCTCGGTTCCTGGTGTGGAACGTACCGATGGCCTACCCACCGAGCCCACTCGAAGGAGTGATGGTGTCCGGCTACGGGGCTCCCCCGGGCGCCCGCATGTGCCATCCGGACGATTTCCAGGAGAGGCTCGCCGAGCGTTTCGAGCTCCTCGATATCGTCGACCGCGCCCCCCACACCTCGCTCGAGCGCTTCTTGGAGGACCTAATTCGAGGGCTCGAGGTTCAAGCCGAGGCGCTCATCTGGGCGGCTGCTGAGAGCGGGGCCGATTGTGTGGTCGCCGTGTGGCCGCACGTCGACCGGGTGCAGCACTTCTTCTGGCGCTTCAGAAACTCCTCACACCCCCTCGCGGACGCCGTCGAACGCGTCTACGAAGCCATGGACCGGGCTACCGGTGAGCTACTCGAGAGGTGGCCGGAGGCGGATTTCGTGGTGGTCTCCGACCACGGCGCCGGCCCCCTGCACGCAGACGTGAACCTCGGGAGATGGCTGGCCTCGCGCGGCAGGGCCGTCTACGGCAAGAAGCGGAGCTCCCCTCTGCTTCGAGTTGCGTGGGCGCTGCCGCCCGCGGCACGAAAGCTGGGGCGGCGCTTCGCCCCGGACAGGGCTAGAAAGACCCTCGGCGCCACCATCACCGGGCAGCTCGGACCCTTCGACTGGAGTAAGACCCAGGCCTTCTGCGGCATCAACGGGGACCTGTGGCTGAACCTCCGTGGCCGAGAGCCGTTGGGAATGGTGCCGGAGAATGCTGCGAGAGAGCTCGAGGAGGAGCTCGCCGCCGGGCTGCTGGAGCTGCGCGACCCGAGCCGTGAGGAGCCGGTCGTCCGAGCCGTGTACCCGAGAAAGGAGATCTATTCAGGCCCGGCCACCCATCTCGCACCGGATCTCATGCTCGACATGTGGTCTCAGGGCTACCGGGTGACCCCGGCCCGGCAGCCCTCCGAGCTAATGACCGCGCCTCAACCGCTGGCGGGCGTCAAGGAGGCGTGGTCGTCCGAGCACCGGCCGCTGGGGATCTTCGTCGCCGCCGGCCCCCGCTTTTCAGGGGGCCGCGCCGAGGAGCTCTCGCTGCTCGATGTCTGCCCCACGGCGCTGGTGCTGCTCGAGGCCGCGGTGCCCGCAGGGCTCGACGGGCGCGCCGCCACCGAGGCGTTCGATGCCGACTGGCTCGCCTCCCACGCACTGTCCTTCACAGAAGTAACGGCCACTCGCCACGCCGAAGGCGACTACAGCAAGGAGGAGGCGGCCGCGGTGGCCGCTCACCTCAAGGATCTTGGCTACATCGAATAGGGCATCATTGGTAGCGATGAACCGCACACCGGAGGCAAAGGAACGCGAGCTCAGCGAGCACATCGCGGAAATCGGGGCGGTCGTCGTCGCCTACTCGGGAGGGGTGGACTCGGCCTACCTCGCGTCTGTCTGCCACGAAGTGTTGGGAGAGCGGGCGCTGGCGGTCACTGCGGTGTCGCCCTCGCTGAGCCGTAGAGAGCGCCGTGATGCCGAAGCCCTGGCCGCTCGCGAGGGCTGGAACCACATGACGGTCGAAACACACGAGGTCGGCCGCGACGAGTACGCCCGCAACGGCTCGGACCGCTGCTACTGGTGCAAGACCGAGCTGTTCGAGGTCTTGGCGCCGATCTCCTCGGCCCGGGCCGCGCGCATTGCGGTCGGCACCAACCTCGACGACCTCTCCGAGCACCGGCCGGGCGGGCGGGCGGCGCGCGAGAACGACGTCCTCACCCCACTGGCGGACGCCGGCTTGTCCAAGGCAGAGATCAGAGAGTTGGCCGCCGTCCGTAATCTCCCGGTCGCCGACAAACCGGCGTCTCCCTGCCTCGCGTCGCGTTTCGCCTACGGCGTCCGCGTCACTCCCGAGGGCCTCGCTCGGGTCGACAAGGCGGAAGAGGCACTCAGAGGGCTCGGATTTGGAGTGCTTAGGGTCCGCGACCACGGCGACCTGGCTCGGATCGAGCTCGAGCCGGACGAGATCGAGCGGGCAGGCGGCCTGCGGTCCGAGATCGCCGTCGCGCTACGGGCGCTGGGCTTCAAGTACGTGACGCTCGACCTCGAGGGCTTCCGCTCCGGATCCTTGAACGAGGCCTTGCTGCAGCCCACCTTCGCTTCGAGGTTGGGATCATCCGCTTCTCGATAAGAGACATGCAGGCTGCCGACGCCGACGCAGTGGCAGCGTGGCGCTATCAACCTCCTTACAATTTCTACGACACGGCCGCCGATCCCTCGAGCCTCGTGGAGGTGCTCGACGCCCGTCGTTGGGGCCACATCTTCTTCTCGGTCTTCTTCTCCCCGCCTCTCCCC
>DASRPA010000102.1:0-6061 GCA_035646635.1 Actinomycetota bacterium
ACGTGTGCCCCCTCATCGGCGAGCGCGCGCGCAGTCGCTCGCCCCAACCCGCCGGAGGCGCCCAGCACCCACGCAACCTTGCCCTCAAGCCCCAGATCCATGTCTGCCTCCCGTCGTGGTCAGTCGCGCTGCACGGTACTCAATCGTCCATTACGCGCGTTTGACCACCGGGTCGGTACTCGATCGTCCAATACGCGCGTTTGACTACCTCCGGGCAAGGTTAGGGGGCGAGGATGATGCGGCCGAAGGTCTCGTTCGAGGCCATCGCTGCGTAGGCGCCCTCGGCCTCCTCCAGGCCCACCACCCTGTCGACCACGAGGTCGAGCACCCCTCGCTCGAACAGCGGAACGACCTCACGCCCGAACGCGGCCACCGCGGCTCCCTTAGCGTGCTCGGGCCGCCTCCGTAGCGCGGTGCCGGTCACTTGCAAACGCTTGGACAGCACCGCACCCATGTCGAGTCGAGCACTCGCGCCCGCCACCAGGCCCACTATGACGATGCGGCCGGCAATCCGGCAGGTGGCGACGTCCACCTCCAGATAGTCACCGCCGATGAGGTCGATGACGACGTCGACCTCCCCAATCCGGGCGGCCATGTCGTCGGCCGCAAGGACACCCTCGTCGAGTCCGAGCTGAACGGCCCGCTCGAGCTTGGCGAGAGTCCTCGAAGTCCCCACCGTGGTGGCGCCTGCGGCGCGGGCGATCTGCATGGCGGCGATGCCCACCCCCGATCCGACGCCGTGGATCAGCACCCGCTCTCCGGGCCGCAGCCGGGCGCGCTCGAAGAGCGCGTCGTGTGCCGTGATGTAGGCCTCGGGAATGCCCCCCGCCCGCACCGGGTCGAGTCCCTCGGGAATCCGTGCGCACAAGGACTCGGTCGTGAGCACATGGCTGGCGTGGCCGCCTCCGCCCACGATTCCGAAGACGAGGTCTCCTGCCTCGAGAGAGCGCACGCTGTCGCCGACAGCGGCCACCGTACCGGCGTGCTCGAGACCGGGGACGTCTTCAGGCCAGCCCTTGGGGGCGGGATAGCGCCCCATCTTCTGGAGGAGGTCGGCGCGGTTGACACCGGTGCCTGAGACCTCGACCAGCACCTGCTCTCCTGCGGGCTCGGGAGTGGGGCGCTCGGTGACCTCGAGGCGGCCGTCGTCGATGCGAAGGACTCTCAGAGCTGCCGGCCCTCCGCTCCCACCCACGAGGAGCCGTCTGAGTAGACCTCTTTCTTCCAGATGGGGACCGTGGCCTTGATCTCCTCGATGATGTAACGGCACGCCTCGAGGGCGGCGCCTCTGTGGGCCGCTCCGCAGACCACCATCACGGTCGGCTCGCCGAGCTCACATACACCGGTGCGATGCAGCGCGATCACGTCGTTGAGCTGCCATTTGGCGGTCGCCTCGGAGCAGATCTCCTCCATGCGCCGAGGCGCAAGCTGCGGGTGGGCCTCGTAGTCGAGCCTTGTGACCGGTTTGGCGCGGTTATCTGCGACTGCTGCCGACTCCCTCACCGTCCCGAGAAACACGGCGACCCCACCCGACGATGGAGAGGAGCCCTTCGCGATCGCTGCCACGACGTCGAGCGGCTCTGAGGCGATGCCCATGGAGATCACCGTACTAGCCCCCGATGTAGGACATCTCGACCCGGGGAAGGTCTTTGGTCTGGGACGAGCGCAGCTCGGAGTAGCGGTCGTTGCGGTTGCCCCACACCGATGAGATGGCCTCGGCTACGTCTTCGTCCGAGGCATCCGAACGAAGAAGCGCCCGCAGGTCGAAACCCTTGAGCGCGAACAGGCACGTGTACAGGGAGCCCTCGGCCGAGATCCGGGCCCTGGTGCAGGTTCCGCAGAAGGCCCCGGTGACCGAGGAGATGACTCCGATCTCTCCGCCGCCGTCGCGATAGCGCCAGCGGGCCGCGACCTCGCCCTCGTAATTGGCCTCCGCCGCCTCGAGCGGCATGACGTCGTTGATCAAGGAGACGATCTCGGCGGCCGTCACCACCTCGTTCATCCGCCATCCGTTGGTAGTGCCGACATCCATGTACTCGATGAAGCGCAGGATGTGACCGCTGCCGTGGAAGTGCTGTGCCATGTCGAGGATGCTGTGGTCGTTGAGGTCTCGCTTGACCACCATGTTGACCTTGACCGGCGTCAGGCCCGCGCGCGCTGCCGCGTCGATGCCCTCGAGCACGCGAGCGACGGGAAAGTCGACATCGTTCATCGCCTTGAAGACGTCGTCGTCCAAGGAGTCGAGGCTCACGGTGACCCTCTTGAGCCCTGCCGCGCTGAGCGCCTGCGCCTTGTGCGGCAGCATCGAGCCGTTGGTAGTGAGGGCGATGTCGAGCCCCTCGACGGCGGCGAGTTTGGCGATGAGCACCTCGAGGTTTCGCCGCACCAGCGGCTCGCCGCCGGTCAGACGAACCTTCTCGACTCCGAGGCGCACGAAGACGCGTGCGAGGCGGTCGATTTCCTCGAAAGAGAGCAGCGCGTTCCGCTCAAGGAACTGATACTCGCGCCCAAAGACCTCCTTGGGCATGCAGTAAACGCAGCGGAAGTTACAGCGGTCGGTGACCGATATGCGTAGATCGCGCAGCGGTCTCCCGAGCTGGTCCGTGAGCAGAGGCGTCATCTGGCAATCATCACACGCCGCGAAGAATGCGAATGAACGACGAGAGCGCGAATAAAGCTCCGAAGGACTCGGGTAACCTCCCCCGGTCTCGGGTAGGGAGACATGTAGTTACTCAGTTCGAGACTCGCTCTCGACAGCCGGCGACATGTGGTCCGCGAGGAAGGGTAAGGCACCGCCACCCGACGGCTTCCGACAATTCACTATTTTTCCGCATATTTTCTATCCAGGAGGTGCTTGAATAAATGGCAGACAACAGAGGCGTCGCTTACATGGGCCCGGGCAAGGTCGAGGTCCAGGACATTGCGTTCCCCGAGCTCGTCCTCAGGGACGGCCCCGGGGTTAATCCCGCCAACGTCGGGCGCCAGACTCCCCACGGCGCCATCCTCAAGATCGTAGCCACAAACATTTGCGGCTCCGACCAGCACATGGTCAGGGGCCGGACGACTGCTCCCGAAGGCCTCATCCTGGGGCACGAGCTCACCGGAGAGGTAATCGAGACCGGCCGTGACGTCGAGTTCATCAAGAAGGGTGATCTCGTCTCCGTTCCCTTCAACATCGCCTGCGGCCGTTGCCGCAACTGCAAGGAAGGCCATACCGGGGTCTGCCTCAACGTCAACCCGGAGCGCCCCGGCTCTGCCTATGGGTACGTCGACATGGGTGGCTGGGTAGGCGGTCAGGCCGAGTATGCACTCGTCCCCTACGCCGACTGGAACCTGCTCAAGTTCCCCGACCGGGACCAGGCGATGGCCAAGATCAAAGACCTCACGATGCTCTCCGACATTTTCCCGACCGGCTTCCACGGCGCCTACACGGCGGGCGTGGGCCCGGGCTCGACCGTCTACGTGGCGGGCGGGGGGCCGGTAGGCCTCGCCTGCGCCCACTCGGCTCAGTTCCTGGGAGCGGCAGTCGTTATCGTGGGAGACCTCAACCCCGACCGTCTGAAGCAGGCCCGGAGCTTCGGTTGTGAGACCGTCGACCTGCGCCAGGACGCCACTCTGCCCGATCAGATCGAGCAGATCCTAGGCATCCCCGAGGTCGACGCCGCGGTCGACTGCGTAGGCTTCGAGGCGCGCGGCCACGGGGCCAGCTCGGACACCGAGATGCCGGCCACCGTGCTCAACTCGATCATGGAAGTGACTCGCGCCGGCGCCAAGCTCGGAATACCAGGGCTCTATGTCACCGGAGATCCGGGGGCCGCGGATGAGGCTGCTCAGCAGGGCTCGCTTAGCATTCGCATCGGGTTGGGCTGGGCCAAATCCCACGTCTTCACCACGGGACAGTGTCCGGTCATGAAGTACCACCGGCAGCTGATGCAGGCGATCCTCCACGACAGGGTCCAGATCGCCAAGGCGGTCAATGCGACCGTCGTTTCCCTGGACGAAGCTCCCCAGGGCTATATGGACTTCGACAAGGGAGCGTCCAAGAAGTACGTCCTCGACCCCCACGGTTTGGTGGCAGCCGCCTAGCCGCGGAACGCCCGGCGGGGTATCCTGCCGGGCGTGAACATCCTGATTCTCGGAGGCGACGGCTACCTCGGCTGGCCCACCGCGCTGCATTTGGCGGGCGCGGGCCACGGGGTGGCCGTCGCCGACAACTTTCTACGCCGCTACATGGTGCTGGAGCTGGGGGCCTCGTCGCTGACGCCGGTGCAGTCTCTGCCCGAGCGCGTTCGCTCGTGGAAGGAGATCTCGAACAAGGACGTCTCTTGCTTCATCGGCGACCTCACCGACGCTTCCTTCGTCGAGGGGCTCTTTCGGAGCTTCGAGCCCGAGGCCATCGTCCACTACGGAGAGCAACCCAGCGCCCCCTATTCGATGATCGACCGCAAGCACGCGGTCGCGACGCAGCGCAACAACGTCGAGGGAACACTCAACGTCCTCTTCTGCATGCGTGACCTCGCCCCGGACGCGCACCTCGTCAAGCTCGGGACCATGGGCGAGTACGGAACGCCCGATATCGACATCGAAGAGGGCTTTATCGAGATCAACCACAAGGGGCGGAGCGATGTCCTGCCGTTTCCGAAGCTTCCCGGATCCATGTATCACCTCTCGAAGGTGCACGACTCCCACAACGTCCACTTCTCCTGCCGCATCTGGGGTCTCAGAGCTACCGACCTCAATCAGGGCGTCGTCTACGGGATCAGGACGGACGAGTGCGACCTGGACGAGCGGCTGTGTACGCGCTTTGACTACGATGAGGTATTCGGGACCGTGCTCAACCGTTTCTGTGTCCAGGCCGTGCTGGGACACCCTTTAAGCGTGTACGGCAGCGGCCGGCAGACGCGCGGCTTCATCAACATCGTCGACACCATCCAGTGCGTGCGGCTGGCGCTCGAGAATCCGGCCGAGGCAGGACAGTTTCGAGTCTTCAATCAGTTCACCGAGCAGTTCTCGGTTTCAGACCTCGCCGTGATCGTGGCGCGTGTTGGAAAAGACCTGGGTTTGAACGTGGAAGTGGATGCGGTAGAGGATCCGCGCATCGAAGCCCAGGACCACTATTACAACGCGGCCCACACGAAGCTGCTGGATCTGGGCCTCAGGCCCAACCTGTTGACCGATGAGGTTGTGGCGCACTTGATCGAGACGGTGCGGCGCTACAAGGACAGGATCCTGCCGGAGGTCATCGCGCCGAAAACGAAGTGGGACCCGCGCTAGCCTCGACTTTCTCCACCTCAGCAGCGCCTGCCGCTCCTATCGGGGAAGAGGTCGTCGCTCAGCCCGGGTGCTTCTCCAGGTACTCGATGTAGAGCGGGCGTAGCGCTTCGCCGACGTCGCCTTCGCCCGAGTGCAAGAAGTCCGATATCAATGAGGTGAGGCTGACGATGTCGGCGCCCGAGCGGTCGGGGTGACCCGAGGCCATCTCGGCCGCCGGCAGGGCCCTTGCCACCGACCACAGAAAGCCGATGTCGGCGTGGGAGCGGGCGCGCTCCATGGCGCGGTCGTGCAGCTCTTCGGTGGTTAGCTGGTCGAGCTCGGTGCGGTCCATGGCCCGGAACTCTAAGTGCTCCGCACCGGGCAGCCGACCCCGCCCGCGGCCCTCGGCTCTCGGCACAATCCCGGCGGTGGCAGATGTCCACGGTCCGCGTTTGCCCACAATTTTCTGTGGGCTCATCAGCGATCCGCTGGAGGATCGCGCTTCAAGAGTGTCCACGGTTCGCTTCTGCCACCCTCGATCGAGGCTCGGCTAAGTGCACCTCCCCATAAATACGGTGGCATTCGAACGCCTCTGCATCCCCGCTCGCGGCGTTGCTGATGGCTCTACCATGTCTTTGAGGTCTTCCCCCGGAGAACGCTGGCGTTGCTTGTCCCTCGAGGACTTAGACGAGACGGCGTCTCCTGGGGAACGGCCTCGGAGGCCTGACGTCCGCAAGGGTGTTGTCCCATGAGGACTGGTCCATCAGGACGACGCCGTGCCTCCGTCCCCGTCACTTCCCCATGATGA
>DASRPA010000103.1:0-9485 GCA_035646635.1 Actinomycetota bacterium
GTGTCGCCGCCTCTGTTCGAGTCGCTCGAGATCCTCGGCCGAAGCCGCACCCTTGCTCGCATCGAGGCCTTGACAACAAAACAAGGAGGCTGATGGGCGGAACTTTGTGGCTCCAACCACCTCACGGGTGGTCAGGGACGCAATGTTCGCCCCCGGCCTCGTCCCGGCCCCCGCCCGAGCCGAACTTTGTCTTGACCTAAGGAGGCTGTGATGCCGTCGAAGGAGACCTTCTTGCCTGAGCTGCAAATACTGATGAGCGATCTCGCGTTCCCCGAGTCCCCACGGTGGTTCGATGACCGGCTTTGGCTCTCTGACTGGGGCGCGCACGAGGTCATTGCCGTCGATCTCGAGGGTAAGAGCGAGGTCATCGTCCGCGTCCCGTCGTTCCCAATGTGCATCGACCGGCTCCCCGATGGGCGGCTACTGATCGTCTCGGCAAGCGAGAGGCTTCTACTGCGCAGAGAGCCCGACGGCTCGCTCGCGACCCATGCCGATCTGACCCGCATCGCCGACCACCCGTGGAACGACATCGTCGTAGATGGTCGGGGCAACGCTTACGTTAACAACATCGGCTTTGAGTTTCCGAGCGGCGAGTGCGCGCCGGGGATAGTCGCATTGGTCACCCCCGACGGCTCCGCTCGCCAGGTAGGAGAAGGAGTTGCATTCCCAAACGGCATGGTCGTAACGCCCGACAATTCGACGCTGATCGTCGCCGAGTCCTACGGCAACAGGCTCACGGCCTTCGACATCGCGACCGACGGCAGCCTGTCGCACCGTCGGGTGTGGGCCGACCTCCACGGCGGCGTCCCGGACGGCATCTGCCTCGACGCTGATAACGCCATCTGGTATGGGGACGTTCCCAACAAACGTTGCGTACGCGTTCGCGAAGGTGGTGAGGTGCTGCAGACGGTCGACCTTGACCGCGGATGCTTCGCTTGCACGTTCGGGGGCGCGAACAACAGAACGCTGTTCCTTATGGCGAACGAGTGGCGTGGTAGTGCGAGCATGGCCGACGGATCACGAAGGGGTCAAGTGCTAACTGTTCAGGTATCCGCACCGGGCACCGGATGGCCTTGAGGAAACAGTTCTCGTCGGACGCCTCGAGGTCTTCCTACAGAATTGGAGCCCCCGACGGAGGAGGGCGCGGAGCCTTGACCCGCAGTTTCAACGAGCATAAGCTTGCCTAAGACAACCAACTCTGTTGCCTAGAGCAAGGAGATCCAGCTCTGTCGATGGAAGCCGGCGTCACTCGGCTGAGAGCCTTCAATCGCTTTTACACGGGAGTCCTGGGGCTGCTTCGTGATGGTCTCTTGGACACGCCCTACTCGCTCTCTGAGAGCCGAATCCTGTTCGAGCTTGGAGCGTCCGACGGCGCTTCGCCGAGCGAGGTTGCCGAGAAGCTTCGTCTGAACTTGGGCTACGTGAGCCGGGTCTTGTCGAGGCTGAAAGAGCAGCGTCTTGTGCATGCGGTGAGCTCACCCGACGACGGGCGTCGCCAAGTCGTCTCGCTGACGACGGAAGGCCGCAAGGCCCTCAAGCTGCTCGACGAGAGGTCCTCACGACAGGTCTGCGAGCTCCTAGCGCGGCTCAGCGATGACGAACAGGAGCGATTGATGTCCTCGATAGGACAAGTCGAGTCGCTTCTCAGCGAGGAGAAGTCGCACGCCGTCGTGCTTCGTGCGCCGGTTTCCGGCGACTACGGCTGGGTGGTCAAGCGCCACGGGGAGCTGTACAGGCAGGAGTATGGCTGGGACGAAACCTTTGAGGCTCTGGTCGCCCGGATAGTCGCCGACTACGTCGATCACGGCGATCCAACGCGCGACGCGGCCTGGATCGCAGAAGTGAACGGGGAACGTGTGGGGTGCATTCTCTGCATGACCAAGGATGACGATGTCGCGCAACTCCGAATCCTCCTGGTCGAGCCGAGTGCTAGAGGCATGGGCGTTGGGAGTCGTCTGGTGGAGGAGTGCATACGGTTCGCAAGACGGGCGGGCCATAAGCAGATGATGTTGTGGACGAACGATGTCCTCTTGGATGCTCGAAGGATCTACGAACGCGCCGGGTTCCGACTGGTCGAGGAGGAGAAGCATCACAGCTTCGGCCATGATCTGATGGGACAGAACTGGTTGCTCGACCTCTAGCTTAAGAGATCTCTTTGGGCGGCCGGCGAGGAGGGGCTAGAGCATGATGACAAAAGCGCCGCTGCAGAATCGCGTCGCGCCCACCGGGGAGATCGCGTCCAATCCCGGACGCGGCTTGCTGATGGGGAACCGCGGTTGCCTGCACGGAGCGGATCGCCGGTTGCGCGTCGCACGGTGGCGATCGAAGCACTGGATTTGCTGCGCGATCTCTTGGAAGGACGTGCGACGCGATCCGATGCCACCCGGCGGATGGACCGCGCTGTTCTTCCTTGACGAGGCAACCGCTCTGGCGGCCGGGCATCGTCCCTGTGCGTATTGCCGTCGCGCAGATTTCATCTCCTTCGCCGAGGGCTGGCGTCGCGCCCATCGGCTGGTGGAACGCCCGCGTGCTGCCCTCATCGACGCCCAACTACACACCGAGAGGGTCGACTCGCGCACGCGCCGACAGTTGACCCGGCCGGAGTTGGTCGGCAAGCTGCCCGACGGAGTCATGGTTCGGTACCGCGGCGCCCCTGGACTCCTGCTCGACGAATGCATCCTTCCGTGGTCGTTCGACGGGTACCGGGCTCCGATCGCGGTACCGGCCGCCACCTCCGTCGAGTTGCTTACGCCGCCGGCGAGCGTTGCGACGATCGCCGGCGGGTACCGTCCCCTGCTCCATCCGAGCGCCACAGGCGCCGGCAGCTTAGGGAGGCTGGAGGCTGCACAGCAGCCGGCGCCGCCCCCGGAGCACTAGGCTGATATCCTCTGAGCCGTCTGTGGGGCGTGGGGTAACCTGGCAGCCCGGCGGATTCTGGTTCCGTTAGTCCTGGTTCGAATCCAGGCGCCCCAGCGAGCACGAGGTTGCGCCTCAGAACAGGGCGGGCCCAGGGCTTGGCCCGGTAGTCTAGTCTGGCTTAGGACGCCGCCCTCTCAAGGCGGAGATCACGGGTTCGAATCCCGTCCGGGCTACCAGACGGGCCGCTCCCAAGGCGGCTCCGCGACAACTGAACGAAGCGCGAGCAACTCGCAAACAAGGAGTGGAGATGAACCCGACCGACGTGGTCGAGAGGCCCTACCTGCGCACGGACCTGCCCGATTTCCGGGCCGGGGATCGCATTAGGGTGCACGTCCGCGTGGTCGAGGGCGAAAGGGAACGGGTCCAGATCTTCGAGGGCATCGTCATCCGCCGCCGGGGGAGCAGGCTGTCGGAGACATTCACGGTCCGCAAGGTCTCGTTCGGAGTCGGGGTCGAGCGCACCTTCCCGGTGCACTCGCCGATGATCGCCAAGATCGACATCGCCGCCCACGGAGACGTGCGCCGGGCCAAGCTCTACTACCTGCGCCAGCGAGTGGGCAAGAAGGCCAAGGTCAAAGAGCGCCGACAGGCCTAAGCTCTTAAACCACATGCGATCACGAACCGAGCCGCCTCGGAGCGCGCCGCCCCCAGGTCCGGGTCCCGTCGACCCTCGCGACCAGCCTCCGGAGCGTGGCCGGAGTGTCATCGCCCAGATCGCCGAGCTGCCGCTGCTGGTGCTGTTCGCGTTCCTGATCGCGGTGATCATCAAGACCTTCTTGGTCCAAGCTTTCTTCATTCCCTCCGGCTCGATGCTCCCCACGCTCAAGGTGGGCGACCGCGTCCTGGTCGAGAAGGTCGGCTACCGGCTGGGCGAGGTGGAGCGTTCCCAGGTCATCGTCTTTGCTCGCCGCGCGGTCATCCCCGACCTTCCCGATCTCCCCTGGTACGAGGACGCTCGCAACTTTCTGCGAGAGCTGTTGGGGCTCCCCACCGGGAGCGAGAACGACTACATCAAGAGGGTCGTGGCCCTCGAGGGTGACATCGTGCGCTACGCGGGCAAGCCGCGCCAATTGTCGGTGAATGGAGAAGTCGTTGCCGAGCCCTACATCAAAGGGGGCCGCGACAAGGCCAGCACTTCGGTGACCTCGCAGAGCTGCCCGATCCGCATGAAGCGTTCCGGCAACGGTTGCTTGGTGCCCACAGGCCATCTCTTTGTCATGGGAGACAACCGCTCGAACTCACAGGACTCCAGGTTCATCGGGCCCATCAAGACCTCCGACGTCGTCGGCAGGGCGTTCGTCGTGTTGTGGCCGCCGTCCCATTTCGGCGGTCTCTAGAAAGGCCAACTGGCACATGTCGGCCGATGCCACAGGGGTGATGGAACAAAGGCTGGAGGCGGCCGGTTTCGGTCTCGTGGCGGGCGCGGACGAGGTGGGCAGAGGAGCCCTGGCCGGCCCCCTCGTTGCGGCCGCGGTGATACTTCCGGCGGGGGTGCGGATCGAGGGTGTGAGGGACTCCAAGCTATGTACGCCGCGCCGGCGAACCGAACTGGCCGAGCGCATCGGCGCCGAAGCGCTGGCAGTTTCAATCGTGCGAGTCTCACCGCGGCGCATCGACCGCCGCGGGCTCCAGCGTTGCAACCTCGAGGCGTTGAGGCGCGCGCTGGCGGGCCTCGACCAGACTCCCGATTACGCCCTCTTGGATTGCTTCCGGCTCAGGCGCCTGCCCTATCCTTCTCTCGGGGTCAAGAAGGCCGACGTCGTGTCCTGTTCGGTGGCCGCGGCATCGATCGTCGCCAAGGTCTACAGGGACGCTGCCATGCGCCGCTATCACCGCCGCTTCCCCGGTTACGGGTTTCGGACGAACGTGGGCTACGGCACCAGGCAGCACTGGGCGGCGTTGCAGCGGCTGGGGCCGTGCGAGATCCACCGGCGCTCCTTCTACGGGGTGACCGGATTCGACCTGGTGGGTGTTCGGGAGCCTCCCGAAGCGCGAAACTGCTGGGGACCGGAAGACGTCGAGGCGAGGGGGAGTGATGAGCGTCGAGGACCTCGAGAAGTATGAGGCCGAGATGGAGCTCCAGCTCTACAAGGAGTATCGGGACGTGCTCCCGATGTTCAAATACGTCGTGGAAACCGAGCGGCGCTTCTACCTCGCCAACGAGGTCAAGGTCGACACCCGTCACGCCGGCGCCCGCACCTGGTTCGAGGTCGAGCTCAAAGATTCCTGGGTGTGGGACATGCACCGCCCGGCTCGGTTTGTCTCGCACGTCAAAGTCGTGACCTTCCGCGACCTGAACGTCGAGGAGCTGGCGCAGCTCGCCGAGCGCGATCTGCTGCCTCAACCCCCCGGCATGGAGCGCTAGCCCCCTCAACTGTCACAGGGCCCGCCTAGCGTGGTTTGGAATGAGCGCGCACCTGGAGCTTGGCCGGGCCGGAGAGGACGCCGCCGCGGCCTTCTACCGCAGGCGCGGCTACCGGATCGTGGACCGCAACTACCGCTGCCGCTCGGGCGAGATCGATCTCGTGGTCCGCCGCGGCCGTCTGCTGGTCTTCTGCGAGGTCAAAACCCGGTCATCACAGCAATGGGGGGAGCCTGCGGAGGCGGTCGGGCCGCTCAAGCAGAACCGGATCAGACGCTCCGCCGGGACGTGGCTGGCGGAGCACCGGGGGAGCCGGCGCGAGCTTCGCTTCGACGTGGTCTCGGTGGCCGTGGCCGAAGGGGGGCTCGAGGTCACGTACCTCCCGGGAGCCTTCTGAGGGTTCGGGGCCGCAGCCCCCGTCCCAACCGGTGGTCAAAAGTCCTCGGTCCGCTTTTCACCACCTTCTTGGGGGGTCAAACGTCCTCGGTCCGCTTTTCACCACCGTTTCCGGGCGGCCCGACAAGGACGGGCTGGACCCATCAATCCCCCTACCAAAGGCTGTCGCAGCCCTTCTATAGCCTATTCTCAGTCGCGCTTTCAGGGCCGGAACCGGAGGGTTCGTGGTCGCAACATCAGAGACGATAGCGATTGTCGGGGCGGAGGCCCGGCTCGTGCAGGTCGAGGTCCACATCGGGCAGGGCATCCCCAGCTTCACGATCGTGGGACTGGCCGCAAGATCGGTGAAGGAGGCCGAGCAGCGCACCCGCGCCGCGTTGTTGTCCTCGAACCAGGCCTGGCCCTCGGCTCGAATCACGGCCAATCTCGCCCCCGGCGCGTTGCGCAAGGAGGGAACCCACTTCGACCTCCCCCTCGCGCTCGGGCTCCTGGCCGAGCGACGGGCCGCCGACCCGGCCCGGCTCGAAGGCTGGGTGTCGCTGGGGGAGCTGGCTTTGGACGGCTCGGTGAGGCCCGTGCGGGGTGTGCTTGCGGCCGCCATCGCTACCTTTCGCGCCGGCAGGAGGGGCCTGATCTGTCCCGTCGCCAACGCCGCCGAGGCCGCGCTGGTCGAGGGCCTCGAGGTAGTGCCGGTGGCCTCACTCCAACAGTGCCTGGCGTGGCTCAGGGGGGCCGAGACCCCTTCCTCTCCGCCCCCACGCGCACCGGTGTCGGAACCGTGTGAGGACCTTCGAGAGGTACGGGGCCACCCCTCAGCCAAGCGCGCCCTCGAGGTCGCAGCCGCCGGAAACCACAACCTGCTGCTGGTCGGGCCGCCGGGTTCGGGCAAGACCATGCTGGCCCGCCGCTTGCCCGGGATCCTTCCGCCCATGACCCGCGATGAGTCGCTCGATGTCACGAGGGTCTATTCCGTGGCGGGGCTGCTCTCGGAACAGGCCGGACTCATCTCCCAACGCCCTTTTCGGAGTCCCCATCACCACGTCTCGGTGCCGGGCCTCATCGGCGGCGGCGCCGGCTTTGCGCGCCCCGGCGAGGCTAGCCTCGCCCATCGCGGCGTCCTATTTTTGGACGAGCTGACGCTCTACCGGCGGGATGCGCTCGAGACCCTGCGTGCGCCGCTCGAGGAGGGAGTCGTGCGCATTGCGCGCAGCGGAGCGTTCGTTTCCTATCCTTGCCGTATCTGCCTGGTCGCCGCCATGAACCCGTGCCCGTGCGGCTATCTGGGAGACGCTATCCGGGCGTGTCGCTGCACGCTGCCGCAGATCGAGAGCTACCGACACAAGCTCTCCGGCCCCCTGCTCGATCGCATCGACCTCCACGTCACCATGGGCAGGACCCCGTCGGCCGACCTCATGGGGCTTCCGCAGGGCGAGTCCAGCGCCGCCGTTGCAGCGCGCGTGGGCGCAGCCCGCCGGCTCCAGACGCTCCGTTACGGGCGAGACGGCGTGACCAATGCTTCCTGCCCCAAGGCGATGCTCGAGGCGAACCTTCATCTTCAGCAGGCCGCTCGCAGCCACGTGGGGATGGCGATCGAGGCCTTCGGTCTGTCGGGGCGAGGTCTCGATAGGGTGCTGCGGGTTGCGCGCACGATCGCCGACCTGGCGGTGGAGGAAGAGGTGTCCTCTGAGCACGTGTCGGAGTCGCTCTCCTATCGCCGAGCTGAGACCGAAGGTGCCGCCGCATGAGCCGCATCGTCTCGGCGCGAGACGCAGAGTGGCCCCGCCGACTTAGTGAGCTGGGGCCCTATCCGCCCCCCGGTCGCCTGTTCGTCGAGGGAAGCCCGCTTCCTGTAGACGATGCCCTGGTGGTCGCGGTGGTCGGCACCAGGCGGCCGACCAGTACCGGTCTGCGGGTGGCGCAGGAGCTGGCCACAGACCTCTGCAAAGCCGGCGTTGTAGTGGTCTCCGGCCTGGCCGTGGGCATCGACGCCGCGGCCCACCGGGCGGCGCTCGAGGCTACGGGGCGCACGGTCGCGGTGCTCGGCTGCGGGCTCGATGTCGACTATCCCCACCGCAACTTGCGCCTCAAGCAGAAAATCGCCCGCTCCGGCACGCTCGTGTCCGAATACCCCAACGGCGTGCAACCGGCTCGCCATCATTTCCCCCGCCGTAACCGGATCATCGCCGGCCTCAGCGACGGGGTCGTCGTGGTGGAAGGGGCGATCACCAGCGGCGCACTGGTAACGGCCCGGCTCGCGCTCGATTGCAACCGTGACGTGTTCGCGGTGCCGGGCAGCGTTCGCAACCCCATGGCTCAAGGCCCCAACGAGCTGATCCGCACGTCGCTGGCTGCGCTCGTGACATCCGCCGCGGACATCCTCGAGGAGCTCGCTCCCGGCTTGGCCGCCATGACCTCACCGCCGACGTCCGGGGAGCCGCTGGCCCTGAGCTTCGAGGAGGAGGCACTGCTGCGCGCGCTCGACGACGTGCCCTTGTCACTCGAGCACATTTGCTCGTCGGCGCAACTCGAGCCGGGGGCCGCGGCCGCGGCGTTGTCGCGCCTCGAGCTACGTGCCCTGGTCGAGCGCACGGTGGCCGGCTACAGCAGGGCTGCCCCGAGGCGATCATGAGAGATCCGATCTGGCGCTTGCGATGCCGCTTGCTATCATGGCGATGCCATCACGAGCGGTCGAGGGACGTGGCCCTGTGACACCGCCGCAACCTGCCTCGGGCAAGGTGCGAAAGCCACGCGATGGGAGGAACCATGAGCATCGAGCGCGTTCGCAATTGCGGGCTCTATATTCCTGGGCACGACGTCCACTGGATTCAAGCGAAGCGCGGGTGGAGCGACGAAGTAAATCTTCCCGCTCCTGGGCATCTCGTAGAGGTCTGGCCGGATGGGCTTGTGGTTGTGGAGATCGACGGCCACGTCCGCCGGCTATGGAATCACGACCCCGAACGCTTGGAGAACCTGGTTGCCCGCAGTTTGGGTGAGATCTCTCATCAGCCAAGGTGGGTCTGATGAGCACCCCCTCTGACGGAGGTGCCTATCAGTTCTGTGTCGCTGATGCAGACGATCCCGAGCTCCGGCCTTGCCCGGCGCATCCTCCCACTGGGGACCCAGTGGAACTCCTTCGAGAAGCAGGCGGGTTCTCGATGTCGGGACCCGAAGCCCTACGTTGGATCGAGACTTCGTGAGAGGCTCCGGAAGCATTGTTCAGGGTGCCACGCCCCAACTTCGAGCCTCCAACCACCTCCCTTGTGGTCGCGGGCGGAAGGTTCATCCGGGGCGACCAGAGCGGCCTTGCCCGAGGGTTTGCATTGGCTAGGGGGTGGGCTCGCGAAGGCGGCGAACTTGGTCCCGAAGTTCGGCAGTCGCGCTGCGGATTTCCTGCTGCAACTGCTTGCGCTCTTCCCTCCTGTCGCGTTCGAGGACTTGCGTCTGCCGGGTGAGCTCCGTCTGTCGCTCACGCCACTTCTGATCGAAATTTCTGAGCTTGGTCTGGAGGGAACGCAGTTCTTCATTGACGCGCTGTTGCACGACCCTGACCTCCTGGTGGCTCGGGATGGATTTTCCATCGACCTCTTCGGCGACGGAGCGGAAGCGCGCCCACGCAGCCTGGCGAGTGGTTCCCAGCGCCTCACCCACGTCCTCCCATGAGGCGCCGACATTTAGCGCATCGGCGACGAGCCGGGATTGCCAGCTTGATATCTCCTTGAAGAGTCGCTTGCTCGATGCGAGGGCCGAGAGCGCTTCGGGCTCGCCGGTAGTTGCCTTCCAGGAATCGAGGAGCGGCTCGGGTACTTCG
>DASRPA010000104.1:0-46898 GCA_035646635.1 Actinomycetota bacterium
ACTTGGGGTGGACGCGGTTGACGACGACGGCGCCAAAGGGCAGCTTAGCCTCATTGAGCCTCTGCGCGAAGTAGACGGCTTCAGCTACAGATTCCTCTGTCGGCGAGGTCACGACGACGAACGAGGTGAGATCCGACTGCAGCAGCGCCTGCACCGCGCGCGCTCGTTCCTTGAAACCGTCGTACATGCCTTCGAGGTTGACGAAGAATTCAGCCGTATCCTCGAGGACCGCCCCCCCCACTATCCGTTTGACGACTCTTAGAAAGGTCGTCGCAGCCACGTTGGCCATACGCATGAAACCCGAGCCAGCTTTCATGTAGGGAAGCAGGAACCAGCGCAGAACGCGGCTTTCGAAGAAGTCTGTGAGCCGACGGGGGGCATCGAGAAAGTCGAGGGCATTGCGGGTGGGCGGCGTGTCGATGACGATGAGGTCGTAGTCGCCGGAGGAATGGAGCTCGTACAGCTTCTCCATCGCCATGTATTCCTGGGTTCCCGACAACGTGCCCGAGATGTTGCGGTAGAAGCGATTGGCAATGATGCGATCCGCTTGTTGGGGGCTCGGCGCGTAGCGATGGACG
Source organism: Actinomycetota bacterium (assembly GCA_035646635.1). Taxonomy (GTDB): domain Bacteria; phylum Actinomycetota; class CADDZG01; order CADDZG01; family WHSQ01; genus JACDAL01. The sequence goes on from DASRPA010000104.1 coordinate 579, forward strand.
ACTTCGTCGAATGTTGTCTTGGTGTCGAGCATCATCGCGTGAAGCTCACCCTCTGCTTCTACTCCGGCTGCGGTGAACTTGCGGCGGTTCACCTTCGTCGGAGCGTTGTCCAGCTCCTTCAGCCCGAGTGAGGAGGCCAGGCGCCGGGCCGGGTCGATCGTCAACACCGCGGTCTTCTTGCCTTCGGAAGCGGCTCGCAGGGCGATCGCGGCCGCCGTGGTGGTCTTTCCCACGCCGCCCGCACCGGCGCACACGATGATCTGTTTGGTAGCTGTGATTCGCTGGATTGGGTTCACAGCTCTTGGATCTTTGTTTCAATCTCATCCGCCAGCGTTTCGATGTCGGGCAGCGCCAATCCCGAGCCGAACAGGTGGGGCAATTTCACGATCGGTCGCGACGCGCTCTTTGCCAGGAGCCTGAGGTGCTTCGCTTGAATCGCGCTGCGCGCCTCCAAGAAGGAGGCGTAGCCGTTGAGAGATTCGAAATCCTCCTTGTCGAGACGCAGGCCGACCGAGTCGGCACATGACTGCACCGATGAGGGTTTGGTGAGAAAGGCGAGGTGCTCGTCTCTAAGAGAGTCTTGATAGACGCCGTTGGCAAAAGTTACTCCCTGCGAGACCCCGAGCTCGTCGTCCAGTTTTTGCGACGTCTCCAGAGTCTCCGACACGGGCATTTCCTCTGGGAGCGTCACCAAGTGTGCGATGGAGCGAGCTGGGTTCGTGAGCATCTCAGTGAGCCAGTCCGCCTGGCGCTTGATGGGCCCCACTTGGACCGCATCTGCCAGGCCCATGGGGGCCGCGAGAAAGGTAATCATGTGGCCGGCTGCGGGGGCGTCCACGATGATCGTGTCGAAGTCGTACCGCCGCCCGCCGGGAGCCCTGTTCTGCTCCAGATACCAGATCTTGCCGAGCACGAGTATGTCCTTGAGGCCGGGGGCCGCGGTCGTGATGTAGTCGGTGAAGTGCGTGCTGGTCAGTACCTTCGACACGCGCTTCATATGGTACTGGACCTCGAGGTACTCGGCGAGGGCATCTTCCGGCATCACGTTCAGCGCCCACACCCCAGGGGACAGCTCGGAGGGCTCGTAACTCGGCTCGGAGGCGCCGAACAGTTGAGGGAGGCTGCCTCTGTGGTCGATCTCGGCGACACAGACCTTGTATCCGGCGCGCGCCGCCACCAGCGCCAGAGCCGCCGAGACGGTCGTCTTGCCTACCCCTCCCTTGCCGCAGACGATGTGAATGCGCGGAGCCAGGAAGTCGGCGATTTCCATCGGGAGATTCTTATCGCACCTGGACGGGGCCGGTTGCGCCCGTCGGCCATCCCCCCCGGGGGCCTAGCGTGCGACAGTCGCATGTGAACCACCGGATTGGGTGGCTGAGGTGCGACGGTCGCATGTGAACCACCACCCGCCCATAGAGCCTGCGGCCCCCCTAAACTTTTTTCCAGAATTTGCCGATGATCTTCGTACACAACCCAGCCCTCGACAGGAGACCGAAAATGGTCCGCCACCTCAAGGTCCTTGCGATCAGCATGGTGTTTACGACGGTGGCCATGGGGTTCGCGTATGCCCTACCAAGCGCGCTGCGCGGAGCCGCCTCCCAGGTGTCGGAGGAGCTCCAGATGGTCGAGGAGGAGGAGTCCGCCGAGGAAGTGGCCTCCGAGGAGGCCGAGGGCGAGACGGAAGTCGAGCCGGGCGACGAAGGCTCCGAAGGCGAAGGCTCCGAGGGCTCCGAAGGCGGGGAAGAAACCTCCACAGATGAGAATCATGGTGCTGTGGTCTTCGTCGCTGCGCACTGCCCCGTCACGGGCCGAGCTCACGGGGAGCTCGTGCGTGAAGTCGCCGGGGACAAAGAGATGAACGTCGCAGAGGCGGAGGAAGCCTGTGAGGAAGCCGTCTCAGCCCAGGAAGACCAGGTCAAGCCCGGCAAGCATGCCAAGCGCGAGAAGCATGCCAAGCGCGAGAAGCCTGCCAAGCAGGTAAGGCCGGCCAAGCCCGAGAAACCTGCCGATCCCAAGCCTGCAAAGCCCGAGAAGCCCGCCACAGCGGCTGGATCTGACAAGCCCGACAAGCCGAAGAAGTCTCACTAGTTCCAGCCGGCACGGCTGAGGTCATGTGGCCGAGTCCGGCGCCTAGAAGTTCGAGAGGGCAGAACCCGGTGTTTGACGCCGGATCGTTGACAATTGGGGCATGCCCCTTCGCCTTCGGCGCCAGTGCGCCGCTTTGGTCGCCACGCTGCTGGCCGGTTCACTAATTCTGATCGCATCCCCCTCGCAGGCTCAGGAATCGGCATTTCGGACCGTCGATCTCGTCGAGGTGCGAGGGTTGATCGACCCGCCGATGGCCGGCTACCTGCAGGAGCGGCTAAGGGGGGCCGAGGACGACGGGGTCCACGCACTGATCATCCAGCTGGACACGCCGGGTGGGCTCGACGTCGCCATGCGGGACATCGTCCAGGCGATCACGAACTCCACGGTGCCGGTGGTTGTGTGGATCGCCCCGCGCGGAGCCCAAGCGGCCTCCGCCGGAACCTTCATCGCCTATGCCGGACACTTGACCTTTGCGGCCCAGGACACGGTGCTGGGGGCCGCCACGCCGCTCAGCCTGAGCTCGCAGCCGTCACCGGTTCTGGAGCGGAAACTCACAAGCAACGCTGCCGGCTACCTACAGGAGCTTGCCCGGACTCGCTCTCGCAACGCAAATTGGGCCGAGAGTGCGGTGAGGGACGCAGCTACGATCGGAGCCACCAAGGCGGCCGAGATCGATGTGGTCGACGGCATCGCCTCCACACTTGGAGATCTTCTCGAGACGTTGGATTCTCAGGAAGTGGAGGTCACGGGGTCTGAGCCCGTCGTCCTGGATACCTGGGACGAGGAGGCGCAAGCGCCGAACGTCACGATTCGCTTTCAGGGCCTAGGCCCCATCGAGAGGCTTCTGCACGCGGTCACCAGCCCCGAGGTTGCCTTTTTGCTGCTCCTGGTGGGGACCTTCGGGCTGATCTTCGAGATCTACAACCCCGGGATCGGGCTGGCCGGCATCCTCGGCGCAGTCGCGCTCATTCTCGGCTTCTATGCTCTGTCCGTGCTCCCCACCAACTGGATGGGTGTCCTCTTGATCGTGGCGGCGGTCGGGCTTTTGGTCATCGACCTCCATACGGGGGGTTTGGGTGTGCTCACCGTCGGGGGATTCGCCGCGCTCGTAGTGGGGGGGCTGATCCTGTTCTCCGGTGCCCCCCCGGCGCTGCGCTTGAGCCTGTGGGCGGTGGCGGCGGCGGTGGCGCTCACCGCGCTGTTCTTCATCTCGGTCATGACTGCCGCTTTGAGAGTTCGGCTGCGGCGCCCGATCAGCGGAGAGGAAGCCATGGTCGGCAAGATCGGCGAGGCCAAGACGGATATTGCGCCGGAGGGAACGGTGCTTTCCAAGGGGACCTTGTGGCGGGCGCGCACAATGGAGACGGGCATTGCAGCCGGCTCCCAGGTGAAGGTCATGGCGACCGAGGGGCTGGTCCTTTTGGTCGAGCCCCTGCATGAGGTCGAAGACCAAGAGGCCGCGCCGAGCGTGGCCGCAAAGGAGGAGAGATGAGCCCCATCGTGTGGGGAGTTGTGGCGGTAGTGGTGTTGATCCTCGCGGCGTCGTCCGTGAGAATCATCAAGGAGTACGAGCGCGCAGTCATCTTTCGGCTCGGCCGAGTCGCATCCGGAGCCAAGGGCCCCGGTCTCTTCTTCATCATCCCGATCGTCGACCGCGTGGTGAAGGTCAACCTGCAGATCGTGACCCTCGACGTGCCGCCTCAGGACGTGATCACCAAGGACAACGTCACGGTCAAGGTGAACGCGGTCGTCTACTTCCAGGTCTTCGACCCGGTGAAGGCTGTGGTGGAGATCCAGACCTATTACTTCGCCACCTCGCAGATAGCCCAGACCACTCTGCGGGCGGTGCTCTGCAAGGTCGACCTCGACCAGATCCTGACCGAGCGGGACAGGCTCAACCAGGACATCCAGCGCATCATCGACGAGCTCACCGATCCCTGGGGCGTCAAGGTCTCTCTGGTCGAGATCAAGGACGTCGACCTCCCGCTCGAGATGCAGCGGGCCATGGCCAAGGCAGCCGAGGCAGAGCGCGAACGGCGGGCCAAGATCATCAACGCCGAGGGCGAATACCAGGCTTCCGAGCGGCTGGCGCAGGCCGCCGAGGTCATCTCCCGCCATCCCATTGCCTACCAGCTGCGCTTCCTTCAGACGATCACCGATGTCTCGGCGGAGAAGAACTCGACCCTGGTGATCCCGATACCGATCGAGCTGCTCCAGCCGTTCCAGGCCGCCTTCGGCAGGGACATGTCGGCGTTCAAGTCCGGCGACGACGAGGGGGCCGGGGGCAAGGAGGGCCCGGCCGCCCGAGAGTGAGCTGAGGCACCCGGCCCGAGCCGAACTTTGTCGCTCCAACCACCTCACAGGTGGTCAACGGCGCAAGGTTGGGGGGTCAGCCCCGCCCGAGCCGAACTCTGTGGCTCCAACCACCTCACAGGTGGTCCACGGCGCAAGGTTGGGGGCCCGGCCCCGCGCCGAGCAACTCTGTCGCTCCAACCACCTCACAGGTGGTCAACGGCGCAAGGTTGGGGGCCGGGGGGGGAGTTAGTTGGCTTGACGGTCCAGGGCTGCGGCGATGTCCCGAGCCAGGGGTGCCCTCTCGATTGCCTCCAGCGGCTGCGGCAGCGCCAGGGACCAGTTAGGCCGCTCATCTGTGGTGGTTCCCGGCTGGTTGGGGCGCTCTGTGACCTCGAGCGCGTCCTCGAGGGTCGCGGTCAGCAGCGCGCTCGGCGCGGCCCCCAGCAAGTTGTAAGCGCCCCGTACCACCTCCTCGACGGGCGCGCTCCGATCGAGTCCAAGGCGATCGCCCAGGCGCTCGACGATCGCCTGGGTGCCGGCCTCGTGGGGGTCGAGGCCAAGGCCTCGCTGCTCCTCCAGATCGGCACCGTTCCACAGCCCGGCGACTGTGGGGAGGTCGTGGTTGGTCACGGTTGCGAGCGAGCCGGGGGGATAGCTCTGTGGATGCTCCTCCTCGAACCACATGACCTTGTAGGAGAGCATGGCTCGGCGAGCTAGCTCGGCTCGTACCCCCGGCTCCACCGTGCCGAGGTCCTCACCGATCACGACCGCGGCCGCCCGATGGCTCTCGAGGGCCAGGATATCGAGCAGCTCCTTTGACGGATAGGCGACATAGGCGCCGTCCGAGGGCTCGGCGCCGGGTGGGATGAGCCACAGCCGCCACAGGCCCATGACGTGGTCGAAGCGCATGCCCCCTCCCGGCCCCATGCAGCTGCGGACGGTAGCGCTGAAGGGCTCGTAGGCGGCCGCCCGCAGCTTGGCCGGGCTAAAGCCGAGGACGCCCCAATTCTGCCCCCTGCTGTTGAACTGGTCCGGCGGAGCCCCTATGGAGGCACCTAGTGTAAGAGTGTCCTGCCACATCCAGGCATCGGCGCCGTCGGGATCGACGCCGATGGCAAGGTCATGCACGATACGCAGCTCATCGGAGGCGGAGTCGAGCTGGGCCCGGATCAGCGACTGGACCCAGCGATGGAAAGCGACGCGCTCGGCGTGAGCGCCGGCGAACTCGGCAACTCCGGGGAGCCGGGGATGGCGATGCTCTCGCGGCCAGGCCGAGGGGGGGCCGCGGTGATGCTCGTAGAGGGCCATGAACACAGAGAAATCGTGGAGGGCACCACCATCGGGCTCGGAGTTAGCTTCGAGGGCCATACGGCGCCCTGAGTGCTCCCAGATCAACTCCAGCGCGCCGAGCTTGAGGCGGTAGACCTCGTAACGGTCGATTCTCCGAGACGAGTTGAGCGCTCGGCCCCCAGCCGCCGCCCGCTCGACTCCCTCGATCTCCGAGGCGCCGGGGATGTCCTCTATGCGCAGGTAGAGGGGGTTTCTGAAGCAGCGGCTGCTGGGGAAATAGGGGCTCGCCTGCTGAGGGGGGCCGGGGTTCACGGCGTGCAGGGGATTGAGCAGAGCCACCCCGGCCCCCTGCGAAGCCGACCAGCTCGCCACCCTGGCGAGGTCGCCGAGGTCTCCGATGCCCCAGCTCTTCTCCGAGCGCGCGGCGTACAGCTGGAGCGCCCAACCCCACTCTCTGAGATCGGCCGGAAGGTGGCAGCGGCCGGGGCTCACGATCAGACGTTTGCTCCGGCCCGAAGCCTGCTGGGTGAGCTGGTGGTAGCCGTGGGGAAGATCTGAGGGGAACCGGTCTAAAACGGTGATCTCGGCGCCGTCCTCGGTCACGAGCAGAGCCGGCGCCTCGATCTCGAGAGGTTCTCCCGCCGTGATTACCGCGACCGTTTCTTCGGCAGAGCCATCGGTTGAGAGGACTTCGGTGAGCGCCTCGTCGGGAGGACCATCTGTTGAGGAGAGGGCCTCGGCGAGCGCCGCAATCGTTTCGGGTGACGTCTTCTGCCACCGGCCGTGGCGGTCCCGATAGCCCTTCTGTATGCCAAGAGAGTTCAGTTCGGACCCATGCCTACTCGACCACCAGCAGAGCGGCCATGACCCCGATCCCCGCCATCAACGCTAGGACCTGTAGCAAGGACTTGAACGGCTCCGGCTCCTTGTGAAGCTCGGGAATGAGGTCTGTCCCGGCGATGTAGACGAACGCTCCGGCGGAGAAGGGAACCAGTAGCTGCTCGACGCTTTCGAGGGGGAGCAACCACAAGGTAGCGGCGGCGCCCACCAGGGCGATGAGGCCTGAGAGGAAGTTGAGCGCGAGAGCGCGGCGAGGAGCCACTCCGGTGTGAACCAAGATGCCGAAGTCTCCAAGCTCCTGGGGAATCTCGTGGAGCAACACCGCTACCGCAGTGGCCCAGCCGGTGGCCGGCGAGACCACGAAGGCACCGGCAACGATGGCTCCGTCGAGAAAGTTGTGGAGCGCATCTCCCACGAGATTGGACATTGCCACCGGATGCATTACCTCCTCATGAGGCATGTGCGCGTGGTGCCAGTGCAGAACCTTCTCGAGCACGAGAAACGAGATGATCCCGGTTAGAAGCCAGGCGGAACTTGCCACGTCGAGGCCCCCCGGACGGTTCGAGCTCTCGGGAATGAGATGGAGGAAGGCGTCACCCAGAAGCGCCCCTGCGGCGAACGACACCAGCAGCAGCAGAGTTCGCTGCAGAAGGTCGGGCCGGATCACGAGCCACAGCGCGCCCAGCAACGAGACACTGCTCACGACCAGCACGGCGAGGAGTGCCTGCGTCCACACCGAGGCTTCCACAGTCATCGGCGGCCGGCCCTTGCATCCATGGCGGGAGGCTACCGCCCGAAGTGACTCAGTCGCGGGCAGACTCCTGTGCTGCCGGTCGTTCTGAACTTTGGCCCAGAAACGCCCTGTACGGACGATTTTGGGCCAAACCTCGTTCCGGAAACTGGTGCGGGCCGGGCGTATTGTCGGGCTCCTATGGAGATGCGCCCGGTTCCGCACACCGACCTCGAGGTCTCCCGGCTCGTAATGGGGACTATGACCTTCGGCTCCCAGGTGGACGAGCAGGGGGCCGCGGACACGGTCGGGCGCTGTCTGGACGAGGGCATCAACATGTTCGACACCGCCAACGCCTACAAGGAGGGGCGCAGCGAAGAGATCCTCGGCAAGCTGATCGCGCCGCATCGAGCCGACGTCCTGATTGCCACCAAAGTGTTCAACCCGATGGGCGACGCTCAGGATGATCGCGGCCTCTAGGGAGGGGCATTTGGGACCTTCTAGCAGGCGGATCAACCTGAAAGGAGTTCTGGCGGGTCTAGTGGCCCTGGCGACAACATGCGCCGTGAGCTGCGCCGCTGGGACTAGCGCCGTCGTGCAAGAGCTTGAGCACCCCAACGTGCTCGTTATCATCACTGATGACCAGCGTTGGGATTCTATGCGGACTATGCCGAAGACGAAGACCATCGTGGGGCCTCCGAACGGACGACGGTACACAAGCGCGGTCGTCAACTTGCTATTGTGTTGCCCTGCTCGCGCAACGATCTCCTCGGGTCAGTTCCCACACAATCACGGTGTGGTCGGAGAATCTGCCCCCGCCTCCTTCGACCGAGACAAGACGTTCCAGCGCGTCCTCAAAGACGCCGGCTATCGGACCGGCTACTTCGGCAAGTACCTAAACGGGTGGTCGCAATGGGAGACGTTTCCAGACAGCTTCGATGAGGGTTTTGTGATGCAGCCGGATCCCAACGATAAGAGCGGCAGTTTCTACAACAACTCATATGCCACACCAACAGGAGTTGTGACCACGCGGGAGACGTCCTATTCGACAAATTTTCTCGGACGGCAAACGCGGTCGTTTATCGCGGCCGCGGAGGAAACCGACGGGAGACCGTGGCTCGCCTTTTTTGCCCCCTACGCGCCACACTTTCCTGCCGACCCACACAGACGATACGCGGATGCGATGCCCACTCCGCGTGCCAACCCGGCACAGCACGAGGACGACATTTCCGATAAGCCAGGATGGATACGAAGGCTTTCCAGGCACCAGCACCCCCCATCGATCGAGGAGCGACGAAATATGCTCCGGACCCTGCTGTCGGTCGACGACCAGATCGCAGAGTTGGAGTCGAAGCTCGAAGCGACGGGGGAGCTGTCAAACACATTGATTGTGTTCACATCGGACAACGGTTACCTGTGGGGAGAGCATGATCTATCACGCAAGATCGTCCCTTACAACGAGGCGATCAGAGTCCCGTTCTATGTCCGCTGGGATAACCACATCGAGCCGGGTGTGGACACCGATACCTACGCCCAGCACGCCGACATCGCGCCGACCATCTTTGATGCTACGGGCATCGACCCGCCCTACGTCGTCGACGGTCAGAGCGTACTGACCGACTTCAAACGCAACTGGGCCCTCATCGAGTATCCGCAATCGTTTCCCGGTTATGGCGTGCCCCCATACCGGATGCTGTGGCGGCCCGATGAGGCGTTCATCCATTACACGTACCGGGACAGACGCGAGTATTACGGACCTTCCGATCCGTGGCAGCTGCACAACGTCTACCGAGATCGGCGGCCGGGTAATGAGCCCGTGGGTGCTGCCAAGCTTGAGAGCCTGCTCACGGACTACGCCGACTGCGTCGGGAGCGAGTGCCCCTAAGTGTTCCGCGGCGTTGTGCCGGCCCTCGTAGGCTGTAACGCTGCCGCTACGGAGTGCGGCCCCGAGTTACCCCCTGGGCCGCCGCTAGGCGCGGCGCCCTATCTCATGCGGCGCCACAGTCCCGCCACCACGGCCGCCAGGGCGAACGCAATCGTCACCGACAGCCATGCGATCCGGTAGTCGTCGGTGGCGTCTATCGAGTATCCGAGCACCACTGGACTTGCGGCGAAGCCGGCGTAAAAGGCCGACTGAACGTAACCAGAAGCTCGGCCGGCATCCTCAGGCCCCACCTCTGCCAGGACTGCGATCATGCCCACGGTGTTCCAGGTGATGGCGCTGACTCCGAACGTAATTGCAGCTGCCCACAGAAGCCAGGGGGCCGAGGGGGCGGCGAGCAGGACCATCGCGGAGCCGAGCACGGAGCCCACCGCCATCAGCAGCAGGAACACCTCGATATGGCCCAAGTGCTCCGTAACCCACCCGAGAGTGATACGGGAGGCGATGCCGACGGCCCCCATCGCGCTGACCAAGAGGCCGGCGCCTCCCACCGAGAGACCTACCTCTTCCTGCGAGTAGAGGGGCAAATAGGCGCTGATGCCGGCAACGCCGGCGCCCATCAACAGCGCATATGCCGTCATCCACCACACCGAGGCTTCCATGGGGCCCCGCTCACGCGCTACGCCGGGCGCCTCTTTGACCCTTTCATCCGGCGGGATAACGAAGACGATCGCTATGAGGACGAGGATCGAAACCAGCCCGAGAGAGGCCATGGCCCAGCGCCAACCCACCTGCTCGGCCACCCAGGGGAGGACGATCCCTATTCCGAAGCCTCCAACCTGGACGCCCGCCTGCTTGACCCCCATTGTCACTCCCCGCTCTCCCGGCGAGATGTGGGCCGCAACGAGGCTGTTGGTGGTGGGGTTGCCGGAGGCAAGTGCCAGGCCCGCCAAGGAAGCTCCGACGATGATCAGCAGAAAGCTCGGCGCGGCGGCCATGGCCCAGACTCCCGCGGTCGCGATCGCCATGGCCGCGAGGGCCACTCTCCGTCCTCCCCACATATCGACGAAGCGACCCGCCGGAGGGGAACCAAGAGCTCCGACGATGAATAAGGCCGTCGTTAGGAGCCCGAGCTGCGAACGCGTGATGGCGAACTCTTCGAGAAGGTAGCCGGCCAAGATCCCGAACGAGAACTGCGAGAACGTCGCCACGGCCATGATTCCCGAGAGGGCGCCCGCAAACCGGGCGCGCCTGGCCCGGCCCCCAAGAGTTTCCTCGGCTACCTGTTGGTCGGCACTCATGACACGGCCTCACTCACTCCGGCGCCGGTGCCGTAACATCCCCTAACTGAAGACCCTAAGCAGGGGGACAGGTCATGAACATCGTCTTCAACCCCTCGGATCGCCCTACCCTGGGTGTGGAGATCGAAGTGCAGGTCGTGGACGCGGCAGGCGCGCTCGCCACGGACACTGCCGCGACCAAGATCCTCTCGGAGCTCGGCCCGCAGCCCGGTTACAAGCATGAGTTTCTGGAGTGCACGGTAGAAGTCATAACCGACGTCTGCCAGACGGTCGGCCACGTGCGAAAAGAGCTGCGGGACAAGGTCGACACTCTCATCGCTGCAGCCGACGGTCTCGGCTATCGCATCCTGTGCACCGGGACCCACCCCTTCTCCACGTGGGCCGACCAGACGGTGTCGCCCGATCCCCGTTACCACAAGCTGATCGACGACTGTCAGTGGACGGCCCGCCGCTTGCTCATCTTCGGTGTCCACACTCATGTCGGACTGCGCTCGGGGGAGCAGGCCATTGCGGTCGGCAACAGCCTGGCCACGTTCGTCCCACACTTTTTGGCCTTGTCCTCCTCCAGTCCGTTCTGGTTAGGGCGCGACTCCGGGCTTGCATCCGTCCGTTCCAAGGTCTTCGAGTCTTTGCCGACGGCCGGCCTGCCTTACTACATGGACAACTGGGGGCAGTTCCAAAGGTTCATGCGCACGCTGATCGGAGCGGGCACTATCCGCACCATTCGGGAAGTGTGGTGGGACATTCGCCCCCATCCCGGTTTCGGGACTCTCGAGCTTCGTATCTGCGACGGCATCCCGACCATGGACGAGCTGTGCGCGGTGGTGGCACTGTCACAGAGCCTCGTTGTGTGGCTGGGAGAGCGGTATGACAACGGGCTGGAGCTGCCTGCGCATCGCGCCTGGACGATTCGCGACAACAAGTGGCGGGCAGCCCGGTATGGGTTGGACGCCGAGATCATCCGCGACGAAGAGGGCAACGTCATGGCGCTGAGGCGCTCGATCGGGGACCTGGTGGAGAAGCTGGAGCCCACAGCAGAGAAGCTGGGCTGTCTCGAGGACCTCAAGTACATCAATCACATTCTGGAAAGAGGGACTTCGGCGACTCGGCAGCGCGAGGTGTTCGCCGAGGCACATGACATGTCGGCAGTCGTCGACTCGCTCGTCGAGGAGATGTGCACGGGCTCTCCTCGCCGGCTTCCCCATGACGACCCTCCGGACAGCTTGATCGAGCAGGGCGATCGCCTTCCGGGCGAGCCCGCGTCCTAACAGAAACATCTTTTTGCTAAGGGTTCGGACCAAGAGCGCGCAGGTCGCCCCGGCGGCGCGTAGCGCCGCTGTCGTCGAGCCATTCGCATAGCGGAACCGCGTACCTGCGAGAAGTGCCGAGAAGGTCTCTGATCTCCGCGACGGTGACGGGCCCGGACTCCTCGATACGGGCCCGAACGCGTGCCCGGGCTTCAACGGCAAGGGTGCGAGTCAAGTAGAAATCGTCGATCTTCACCAGTTCACCGGCGGCAGACAGGGCGCGCAGGAGTCCTGCATCGGCGGGTAAGTCCTTCGTAATAGGGGGGCTGAAACCGGATGCGTCGATGATTGCGACGACCTCGTCTCGCATTCGTTCCTGCTCGACAGAAAGCTCTACCGAGAAGGTAGACAGACTTACGATCGGTCCTTCCGAATCAACGCCTTCGAGGCGCTCGACAAGCGCGTCGAAGGTGTCGGGCTCGAGTCCCAGGACGGCCCGCAGAGTTTCGCGCGCCATGCCTTTCTCCAAAGGCGATTCAACGTGGTGGTGCTCGAGCTCTGCCCGAAGGGATTGGGCAAGCTCCTGCAAGCGGCGCTCTGAAACAAGTGAGCCTCCCAAAAGGACCACACCCGGTCCGGGAGATGCGCCGCCGGCGCGCATGAGCGCTTCGGGGATCGAAACGATTCCCGCCAGGTCGACGACGGCAGCAAGTGCCTCTGAGGGTTCGGCAGTCCTCAGCCGATGCAGAATTTCTAAGCCACGCCGGTCACGCCTGCGCATCGTTGTGGCAAGCGGGTCGAGGATTAAGCCTCCCCCAAAGGTGAGCGCGCGGCCCGCGTCTCGCAACACGAAACGATCGCCGCGCGCGAGCGCAAGAGGATGTCTAAGACGCAGCTCGGCCAGTCCCCAGTTGCCCGGGGTGATCTCCGAATCCTCCAACAGCTTGATCCTTACAGGCGTTTCGGCAGATCCCACGTGAAGCAGGTGAGCGCCCTTTTCTTGCAACACGTGCTCGATTCCGGTGATGCGAACGGGCAAGACCTCGACGTTTGCATGAACGAGCTTCGTGGCGCGCCAGTGGCCTTCTTTGACCACGGCATCGCCGCGCTCTGCTCCTTGACGCTGCAACCCGGCGAGGTTGAGCGCCACCCGGTTGCCGGGGCCAATCTGTTCGACCTTTCGCTTGTGAGTCTGAATCGCACGAATCCGAGCGGTTCTGCTCCCGGGGACGATCTGAACGTGGTCGCCGACTGTGAGGGAGCCTCCGGTAAGAGTGCCGGTGACGACCGTTCCGGCCCCCGAGATCGTGAAGACGCGGTCGACGAAGAGCCTCGGCCTGGATACATCCACGCTGGCCGGAGCCGACGACAGAACCTCGTCGAGAATTGCCTTCAGCTCCTCGAGGCCTGCACCGGTGTGTGCGGAGCAACAGACGATTGGTGCCTTTTCCAAGCAGGTTCCTTCCAGGTGCTCTTCGACCTCTGCGACTGCGAGCTCGAGCAACTCTTCATCGACCGCATCGGCCTTAGTGATGGCAACCACGCCCGTCTTTATGCCCAGCACCTCGATTGCGGCAAGGTGTTCGGAGGACTGCGGCATCCACCCTTCGTTGGCCGCGACTACGAACAGGCAAACCGATATGCCTCCTGCTCCCGCAAGCATGTTCTTGATGAAACGTTCGTGTCCCGGCACATCGACGATCCCGACTTCCCGGCCCGACGGCAAGGACAGCCATGCGAAGCCGAGATCAATCGTGAGGCCCCTTCGCTTCTCTTCCTCGAAGCGGTCTGGGTCGATGCCGGTGAGGGCTTGCACCAAAGAGGACTTCCCATGGTCGACGTGCCCGGCGGTCCCGACTACATGCATGGGCGCATCTTCGCCGAGTGGTGGTGACATGACCATATAGAGCATCTGATGACCACTCGGCACCTAGAACTACGAGAGCGCCGACGTCACGAGGTTGCGAAGGAGCTCGTCGTCCTCGGGAAGAATCGTGCGGAGGTCGATGATGAGCCGGTCGTTTTCGACGCGGCCGATGACCGGGACAGGCGCCCGGCGAAGACGAGCGTGCATCCGGGCGGCGCTCCTAGTCTCCGAGGTCAACGCCACGCCCCACGAAGGCACCTCAGTGCCGGGCAATGTCCCACCACCCGCCACCGATTGAGTTTCCTGCACCTCCACCTTGCAGTCGGCGAGAGGTTGTCCTCCCAATGCTTGAGCCAGGTTTCTCGCTCTGGCCTCCAGCTCGGCCCCCGCGGCCCCCGCCATCCTCCACAGCGGCAGCTCCGACGAAAGATCGCCCAGATAGCACTCGAGGGTCTTCTCTAGCGCCGCCAGAACCATCTTGTCGACGCGCAGAGCTCGTATCAGCGGATGCCGGGCGATCAGGGCGACGAGGTCGGCGCGTCCGGCGACGATTCCCGACTGCGGGCCGCCGAGGAGCTTGTCTCCTGAGAACGTGATGATGTCCGCCTGCTCGGCGATCGCCCTGCGAACGGTGGGCTCGCCGCGCGTCCAGGGCGCGGTCGAGGAGTCCTCGAGCAATCCCGAGCCCAGGTCGAAAAGCACCGGGAGTCGGCGCGCCCGGCCGAGCCGTGCGAGAGCGGCCAGTTCGACCGACTCGGTGAAGCCCACCATCCGATAGTTCGAAGGATGGACCTTGAGCAGCGCCGCTGTTTCCTGTGAGATGGCACGCTCGTAGTCTTCGAGCCGGGTGCGGTTCGTGGTCCCTACCTCTATCAGTCGAGCTCCCGAGGTATCGAGGATCTCGGGGATGCGAAAGCCCCCTCCGATCTCGATGAGTTCGCCCCGGGCGACGATGACCTCCCTGCCCGAGGCGAGTGCCGCCAGGGTCAGCAACACGGCGGCCGCACAGTTGTTGACCACCACGGCAGCCTCCGCCCCGGTCAAGAGCTTCAGCGGAGCGGACGCATGCCCGTAGCGATCGCCTCGGCGACCGTCGGAGAGGTCGTACTCGAGGTTCGAGTAGGCACCGGCGATCTCGCCGACCGCATCCAGCTGAGCTTTTCCCATGGGGACGCGTCCCAGATTCGTGTGGATGATGACGCCGGTGGCGTTGAGGACGCGCTGAAGGCGCTTTCGTTTTCCGTGCTCGAGCACCTCGCGTGCCGCCTCCAGAACCTGATCGAAAGTGGTGGACCCGCCTGCGTGCACCTCGGCGCGCGCCACTTCCACGGCGCTGGTGGCGGCCGCCACTGCGGCCGGATGGGGGCCGTCGAGCCGGGAAGCCACGCGGTCGATGGAGGGAAGGGCTCTAAGCCGCGAGCCCAGATCGCCCTCGCTCACCGGCGCCTCAGGGGTTGTAGTCGAGAATGCGGCGCCGCATCGCTTCATGGATGGCGGACACGCGGTTGTTGACGTGGAGCTTGGCGTAGATATTGGCGACGTGAGTGGTGACCGTTCGCTCGGAGATCTTCAAGCGGCTCGCGATCGTCTTGTTCGGCAGCCCCTGGCTCATCAGGCGCAGGATCTCTCGCTCGCGTGGCGTGAGTGGCTGGAAGACCTCTGTGACCTCGGACTTCTGATAGGTCTGGAACTCGTTTAGCACCCTGCCGGCAAGCGTGGGATCAAGCCTGCCCTCCCCCAGGGCCACCGACTTGACCGTCTGCACGACCTCTTCGAGCTCGGCTGTCTTGAGCAGATAGCCGGAAGCTCCTGCCTTTAGGGCGTCGAAGATGAACTGCTGCTCGTCATGTCCGGAGAGCACCAAGACTCCGATGTTCGGGAACGAGTCCTTGATCTCCCTGGTCGCCTCGATCCCGTCCTTGGTAGGCATGATCACGTCGATGACCACGACGTCGGGGAGAGTTTGCTCGACCACCACCAGGGCCTGCTCGCCGTCCGCGGCTTCGCCCACGACCACGATGTCGCTCTGGGTTTCGAGCATGGTTTTCATGCCTTGGCGCAGCAGGTCGTGATCGTCCACTAAAACGACCCGCACGGCTTCTGCGGAGGTCATCACTCGTGCATGATAGTCGTCGCGACTGCTGCCGGAGCGACACGGGCGGGGCCGGCGAGGGAGGCGGTCACGTTCCGCTCCCAACGGCGCCCCTCGGCTTCGCCGGGTTGCCGTCCGGTTCAGCCGAAGAGCCCGCTTGGGCCTCGGCGAGGCGGTTACGGCCCCCGCCTGGCGAGCGGGTGAGGCGGAGTAGGCTGTTGATGTCTAAAGTAGCGAGGGTGGGGGCCGAGACTGCAAAGATGAGCCGTAAACGCGCCAGAGTGCGCTTTTTGTTGATCTGTTCGCTAGCGTTGTTGAGCGTCCTGGGTGCTGCGTGGGCACCGGCCTCTGCTTATCCCTTCCAGAGGATCCTGCGACGGGGCTCACAGGGAGCCGACGTGAAGGCGCTCGAGGTGAGAGTCGCAGGCTGGTACCCCCGCGGGGATCAGACGAGGATGGGCCTCAATCGGCGCTTCGGGCGGCGCACCAAGAGGGCCGTCGAGGCCCTGCAAGCTCACCACGGGCTCGTCGTCGACGGCATCGCCGGACCGGCGACGTTCGAGGTCCTCGCCCACCAGGAGGACAGGGACGGGTCCACCGCTCACTTCGAGTGGGGAGAGTTCAAGCAGAACTTCAATTCCTCCTGCGGGGCGCAGGCCAACGCCTACGCGGGGACCTTCGGGGGAGGGATGGTGGCTCCCAGGCGAGCCAAGCGCAACGCCCGGCGGCTCATGTGGCGTCTGGAGGCGGTGCGCTCCAAGGGAGGCCGACGGCCGATCGGCATCAACTCCGGCTTTCGCAGCGTCAAGTACAACTCCTGTATTGGAGGAGCCGCGCTGTCACAGCACATGTACGGTACCGCGACCGACAACCGGATGGTTGCCGTCTCGAACCGCAAGGAACGGCACCTCGCCAAACGCTCGCAACTGTCGGGCATCGGCTGCTATTCGTCTCTCTCGCACAATCATTTCGACTTGCGTCTCGACAACGTCGACCTGCCCGCGGCGCGGGCGTGGTGGTGGCCTCAAAGGGATTCGAAGGGCCGTGATTTGGACGCCACCGGGCGGCCCTGCTGGGGGGAGAAGACGGGCGCCAAGGCAGGCTCCGGAGCGGGCGCCGCAGACTCGAGGGCGCTCCGGGCGTACGTGCGCGGTGCCGGGAGCCTGGTACCCACAGAGCCTGAGATCGATGTGTTCGAGGCGGCCGGCGAGGTCTCAGAGCTCGGGCCCGCCGACTGAATGAGATGTCGTGCGGCTGAGAACGGCGGCCGCGGTCGCCGCTCTGGTGCTGGTGAGCGGGGTGGCGGGGGTCACTTTTCTGCCACTCGCAAGCCCCGACGAGGACGGGGGCAGCTCTCCCACCTCCGGCGCAGACCGGCAACCAAAGCGCCGTCCGACTCCGCTGTCGTTGCTTTACTTGCGAGGAGCGCGGCTCCATCGCCTGAATCTGCGCTCCGGCGGGGACGAGGTCCTGCGCACTCTGCCCCCGGCCGAAGTCCATGCCGCTCCCGACTCTGCCTGGCTTGCGCTCGTATCCGCCCCCGGAGCCACTGATTTCGCGGCTGAACCTCGCCTGAGCCTGCTGCATCCCGACTCGGGACGGCGCCGCCGTATCGGGCCCGGCTTCGCTCCGCTGTGGCGACCGGATGGGGACGCGGTCGCGTACCTGCGACCGGTGGAGGAACGGAGCTGCGACGCAGAGACCTGTGCCGGGCGCGTCGAAGTCGTGACTGCCGGGGTCTCGGGGGAACGAGAAATTCTGCTCGGTCCCGGCCACTGGACCCTGTTGACGTGGGCCGGGCCGCGACTGCTCCTGGCTGACCTCGACGACCCCGGCGCGGTGACGATCACCGGAGGGCCGGGACCTTCGCATCGGCTTCCGCTTGCTCCGGCGGAGCTATGGGGAGCCTCCCCCGATGGCCGTTGGGTGGTCGTTGCCCGCCCCCGCGAAGCGGCTTTCATCGCCCTCAGCCAGGCCGACGAGCTGGGCCGGCGCCGCGGGCTCATGCCGGGCGGACGGCTAGCCGAGGGGGCGTGGTCGCCTCACTCGGACACCGTTGCCGGAGTCGTGCTCCAGGGGATTGAGGACGGCGTTCCCAGCTCTCGTGTGGTCCTGTCTTCTCCGGATGGGGCCAGCCGGGCGCTTCGGGGTTCGAAGGGGGCAGCGGGTGCGCCGTTGTGGTCGCCGGATGGGCGGGTAATCGCCTTCCCCCAGGCCGTGGGAAAGGTCCGGGATCGCCTGCGAGCGCAGGTCTGCATTTTGGAGAGCTCATCGTGCAGGTCCTGGCTGAACTGGACGGACGAGGTCAGGCTCCTGCGGCTGGAGTGAACGCTCCAGGGCTTGACGAGTGGGCCTTCCTAGGGTTTCCATTGACTCTGCTACATCGATAGTAGATGCTGCCCGGGAGGCAAACTTCGGCGCCACTGCCGGCGTCTAGCTAATCGGAGGGTCCTCGACGGGGCAGTTGGACACGCAACTCTGCCGCCTTGAAGCGCCTCCTGGAATGATGTTTCGGCGAAGGTCGTTTACATAAGAGAGAAAACAGCCAATAGTAGGGCAAACAAGCTAGTGCACTTATCACAAGCGCACAATGGGAGAAGGAAGGAAAAGACTCACTCAGTGGTTGACTACGCTGATCAGCTCGACTGGCAAGAGCGGGCTGCCTGCAGAGAATACGACAATGAAATGTTCTTCGGTCCCGACCAGGGCGAGTCGGAGATCGAAAGGCAGGCGCGCGAGGCGCGGGCGAAGGTGGTGTGTCAGAGTTGCCCCGTCCGGGAGCCGTGCCTGGAGTTCGCTATGGAGACGAACCAGAAGTACGGCATCTGGGGAGGTCATACGGACAAGGAAAGGGCCTCGCTCAAGCGTCGGCGCGCCCGCGCCCGACGAGCCTCCTAAACGTGGCCCCCACTAGACCTCACCGGGCACTCCCGCCTCTGATCCAGCCAACTTTGGCCCAAAACCGACCGTTGGGACTTTTTTGGGTCAAACCTGCTGAGTATTAGCGGCTCCAGGGCCGATTCCGGCCCGCCGACTTCCTATATGGGTCGGTCTGCCAGCGTCGAGCTCTCGGTGAACTGCCCGTCGCCGTTCGAGGCAGAGTCGAAGCCTGGGGAAATCTTCCTACGAATGATGTCGGGGATGGCGGGGAGACGTCCAGAGCGAGCCAGAAAAATGCCTGCCCCCCCGATCAGCGCAACAGCGGTAGCCGTTCCGAGCTTGCCCCCCGGAGAGCGCCGAGGCTCAGGCTGCCGCGCTCGCTGTATCGCGTCGTAGCCTTTCTTTGCCGCATAAACGGCGGCGGTTTTCTTGAGCAGTGATCCAATTGCCATTTTTCGGACCTCCTCATCCGTGGGTTGCCTCACAAAGCTACTCCTTCGAGTCCCGTTTCGGGGACCCGCGAGCGGAGGGGGAGGTTATCGCTCGCTTGAACATACGTTCAGAACTCTCGAACGCGCGCCCAACGCCCTTAGCCAAAGTGTGGGTGAGAATGGGGCAGTGATCACGTTCGAGGAGTTCGACGCCGTGACCGGAGGCCGGTTGGATGCTCTCGACATCACGTCAGAGGTCCAAGCGGTCGTCAAGGCGTCGGGGGTCGAACGCGGCCACGTTTTGGTGTTCTCCCCTCATACGACCTGCTGTGTCATTCTCACCTCTCCGGGACGCCATACCGAGCGGGCCTTGGAGCAAGCGATGGCGGCTATCGCGCCGGAGTCGGATTACTACGCCCACGATGACCTTGCCATCAGGACCGAAAACCTGGTGGCCGATGAACCGGCAAATGCTCCCGCTCATATATTTCATGTCTTCGCCGGCAAGGCCTCCGAGTGCATTCCCATCAGCGACGGCGAGATAGTGCTTGGGGATGGACAGCATGTCTTGTTCGTTGAGCTGGACTCGGCACGCGCAAGGCGCTACTGCATCCAGGTCGTGGGCGAGTGACACAAAGCCGGCTCGCCGCGGCCGCGGCCGGGACACCGCGATGGCTCGATGAGTCCATGGGCAGAGTCGAGAAGGTGCTCTTTGAAACCGCCGGCTCTTCTCCCCATCCGCTGGTCAGCGAGCCGGCCCTGCACCTGATCAAAGCGGGAGGAAAGCGAATGCGCCCCGCGCTCGTTCTCCTGTCCTCGCACGCCGGCCGGCCCCACGAGCGCGCCACCGATCTTGCAGCGGCCGCTATCGAGTTGGTTCACATAGCAACTCTCTATCACGACGATGTCATCGACCAGACGGAGACGCGGCGAGGAGTCGTAACCGTCCACAACAAGTGGGGAACCGACGTTGCGGTGCTCGCCGGTGACTTCCTGTTCGCTTGTGGAAGCGAGTTGGGAGCGCAGGCTTCAGGAGAGGTTCCCGGCATCTTGGCGCGCGCCATTGCAGAGGTCTGTCAGGGACAGATTCTGGAGACGGGGGCGCTGGGCGATCCACGCCGGTCCGTGTCCGCCTATGTGGAGGTGATCGAACGCAAGACGGCGGCACTGTTTCGCGCCGCCTGCGAGTTAGGGACGGCTACCTCCGGAGCTCCGCCATCGTTGCGGTCAGCGGTGGTCGAGTTCGGGTCCAATCTGGGGCTCGCCTTTCAGATCGTCGACGACCTGCTCGACTTCGTTGGCGATCCCAGTATCACCGGCAAAGAACCGGGGACGGATCTCAGAGAAGGTGTCTTCACGGCGCCGGTGTTGTTCGCCTGCGAGGTAGATGGTTCCCTCGCCGCCCGGCTGGAGGCCGGCGACACGGATCTTGACGTGGTGCTCGAGAGGACCGTTGCCACCGGGGCACTGCAGCAAGCGAACGCATTGGCAACGATGCACGCAGAGCGCGCCCGAGCGTGTCTCACGGACGTCGGTGGGACGGACTGGGGGCAAGCATTGACGTCGCTGGTTGACAGAGTGCTGGCCCAAGTCCCCCCGCTACCCACGGCCCACATTTTTTGAGCGCCTCCCGGCACGGCGTTTTGAGCGCCTGAGAGCGCCCTTTTCGGCACCCTGGCGCCCCTAAAAAACCGGACCCGCGTTTTGAGCGACTCTCGGCGCGGTTTTCCGCGCTCTGGCGCCCCTAAAAAACCGGGGCTCACTTTTAGGGGCTGGAGAAGTAGGGCTTCTTGATGTCGATGAACTTCAGATCCTCCACTTGCTCCATCCAGTCATCCTGCCCGGCCTCCCCGGATCCTTCCGGAGGCTGCTGCTGCTCGCCTTTGCGCGCCTCCTCCTCGGAGGTGAAGTATATGACGTTTGTGAAGTTCGTCCCTTGCCAGATGGCCAGTGCGCCCATCACGTCGGGACGGTTCTCACGCATCCACTCCTCGGCATCGGCTTCGGCCTGCTTCCAACGAGCCCTCATCTCCTCGTTCTGCGCTCGCCCTTGCATGATCTGCACGAACCCTGCCTCGTCAGAGCCTCCTCCCCAGGAGACTTCAACGTCGGATGAGTCGTAGAACGCGACGTCGCCCTCGAAGAGTTTCTCCGTTTCGGCCCACCATGCCCCCTGTTCGGGGCGGTCGCTGTTCTTGCGGGCCGCTTCCTCGGACTCGAAGCGCGCTACGACTACGACCTCGCCGTCGTCCGAGACACCGGCGGTGCTCCCGAGGAAACCCTCGGCCCCCGGCTTGAGCGTGCGGTCCCAGTCCTCCGATCGATTCCACATGGCCGCAGGGTCGTTTGTCCGGCCTTGGATGACTTGGGCGAACATGTCCGGTCTCCTCTCCTCCTAGACGTCTTTGTCGTCTTCTTCGTACGTCAATGACCGGCGGGAGTCAAGAGCCGCGTTTCAGCGGACGAGGCGCGGGCTCTTGTTGCTACCCGGTCCCAGGCGCTTGACCAGCATGTCGACGAGATGTTCGATGTAGACATGCTCGTCGGCGGGCAGCAGATGCTTGCCCCCGAGTAGTTCCTGCTCCACGAAGAAGGCCAGCAGGGCATTGAAGAACAAGCGCGCCGCTACCTGCGGATCCACGTGCGTTCGCGCTCGTTCGCTCATGCGAGCGTCGAGTATGTGACCCAACACGGCGATCGACTCGCCGACCGCATCGGCGAAGAAAGCTTCTTTCTCTTCGGGGAATACCTGCACCTCCTGCAACAGAAGCCTTGTGAGCTGGGCGTTTTGTCTCAGCACGTCGTAGAAGCCCCGCGCCAACACGATTAGCAGTCCTCTCAGATCCAGTTGGTCGGCGAGATCGGGAAGAGTTCTCAGCAACGGTAGGAACGAGTACTCGTCGATGATTGCCCGAAAGAGGTCGCGCTTCGATGCAAAGTAGTGGTAGATGAGACCTTCTGCGATATCCGCCTGACGCGCTATGTCGCGCATCGAAGTTCCGTGGAAACCGCGTGCGGCGAAAAGTTGAAGACTGGCCTGAAGAATGTCCTCGCGACGGTCCCGCCTCTGGGAAGGCTGTCCGTCCTTGGTGCTCACAGATGTTTCACGAAGGAGCTGTGCCCGCGTCTGGAGCGGTCGTTGATCTGCCGCAGAACGTCTT
This sequence comes from Actinomycetota bacterium, assembly GCA_035646635.1. Classification (GTDB taxonomy): domain Bacteria; phylum Actinomycetota; class CADDZG01; order CADDZG01; family WHSQ01; genus JACDAL01. Next base: position 22,683 of record DASRPA010000104.1, read on the forward strand.
CGCGAGCCTCTCGGACGGCTCGTCTAGCCTCCTGGGCTTCTGCCTTGGCTTGAAGGTGGTGGCGGCCATAACTCAGCTCCAAGACCACATGAAAGCCCGGAACGCCTTGGGTTGGTGTGACTCGCACGTTGGCGGTCACAAGCTTGTACTTGTTGAGCCTGCGGTCGATCTTCGCGAGATCCTGCTCAATGCCCTCGACATCCTGCCTGCCCATTACGTTGCCGGGTGCCGAGACTCTGACTTCCATCCAGCGACCTCCTTCGTGGTAGGCCCCAAGTGGCTTCATCGTAACCCTCGGCTAAGCGAGCCAGCGCAGCAGCGAGGGAGGGACGTGGTCGGGCGGATAACGGTAGGCGACCAGGGCTCTGCCGGCCCGGCCCATGCGGCGGGCCTCCTCGGGAGAGCCGAGAAGGCGGTTCAGAGCTGTGACCAGCCCACGGTTGTCGGTGGCATCGATGACGAGGCCTGTTTCGCCGTGGACCACCGCTTCGACGGTCCCGCCGGAGCGGCCGCTCACACAGGGTGTTCCGCAAGCCGCCGCCTCCAGGAGGACGATCCCGAGCCCCTCGGTTTCGAGGCCGAACCAGCGATCGGCCACGGGAAGGGCAAAGACATCGGCGGCCGCATAGAGCGAGGGAGTCTGCTCCTCAGAGACGCGTCCGGTGAAGACGACCCGGCCCCCTTGGCGGGTGGCCTGCCGCCGAAGCCGTGCTTCTTGGGGGCCCGTGCCGGCCACCACCAGGACCACATCGGGGTGGGAGTCGGTCAGCTCCTCCATGATGGCGATGACCCGATGCACGCCCTTTCGCTTGAACAGGCGCCCGAAGCAGAGGACTATCCGAGCATCTCCGCTGAGGCCCAGCCACGCGCGGACGTCATTAGTCGGGACTGAGGGATTGAAACGCCCGAGATCGACGCGCGCCCGCATGACCTCGATGGGGGGGAGTGGGTGGCCGCTGGCCTCGATCAACGACTTCAGGCGCTGCTTGGTCGCATCGCTCATCGGCAGGAGTAGATCGGCCTGTGCCAGGGAGCCGGTGAACCGCTTCTTCAGGTAGGGGATCGCTGCGGGCACGAATAGCTCGGCCCCGAAGGCCAGGGAGGCGTAGCGGAGGCCCAGACGGGCGAGCCGGGGCCCCAACAGCGCCAGGGGCCATGGAGTCCCGAACACGATGCGATCGGTGCCCATCTCGGCTGCCACTGTGGCTACAGTGTGGGCCAGCGACGCCGATGGTCTCATCATGTTCCCTGGTCCCGCCACGGTCGCGTAGGGAAGGTCGTGCGGAAGCGGTTCGCCGTCGCGCTCGCCCGGGGCCATGACCGCCACCCGGGGGGCGAGCAGCGCGCACAGCTCGCCGAGGTAGCTTTCGATTCCCCCGCGCCCCGGCAGGAACGAAGAGGTAATCATGAGGGCGTCCGGCATGGCTGCGATTATGCGTTCCCGGTCGCCCACTCACTGTCCAGCTATCCTCTCAGCGAACCTGTCCCCAAAAGAGAGATGTGATCCATGCGTTTGAGACTCATCCCGCGTGAAGAGTCCTTTTTCGAGCTGTTCGAGAAAATGGCGGCGACGGTGCAACTGGGGGCCGAGGAGTTGCTCGCGGTGCTCAAGGACTTCACGGACATCGAGCGTAAGACACAAAGAGTGCTTGACATCGAGCACGAGGGCGACGAGATCACTCACGAAGTAATCAGGCGACTCAACACGAGCTTTATCACCCCCTTTGACCGCGAAGACATCCACCACCTCGCCAGCAGTCTCGATGACGTGCTCGACCACATCGAGGGAGCCTCCGAGTACCTGCGCCTTCATGCCATCGAACGGCCTCTCCCACAGATGGTGTCGCTGGCGGAGACGCTGTTGAGGGCGGCTTCGGTCACGGCTGAAGCGATGCCGAGGCTACGCGATCTCAAGAACCTCGATGACTACTGGGTCGAGATCAATCGTCTGGAGAACGAGGGGGATCGTTTCTACAGGCGAACAATCGCGGAGCTCTTCTCCGGCGACCACAAGGCCATGGACGTGCTCAAGTACAAGGACATCATCGAGGAGATCGAACAAGCCATCGACCGGCTCGAGGATGTTGCCAACATCGTCGAGTCGATCGTGCTCAAGCAGGGCTGATGTTCTGGTTCGTTCTCATCCTCGCCTATCTGTTCGAGTTCGCCAACGGGTGGACCGATGCGCCGAACTCGATCGCAACCGTGGTCTCGACCAGGGTGCTGCGCCCCTTGCATGCAGTCGCCATGGCCGGTGTTCTCAATCTGGTCGGCGCGCTGTCCGGACAGGCGGTTGCAAAGACGATCTCCGAGGACATCGTCGACATTCGATTCATCACCCTCGAGACCATCGCCGCGGTGCTCCTGGCGGCGACTCTCTGGGCCTTGGGCGCCCAATATTTCGGGCTTCCGTCGAGCGAGTCACACGCGCTGATCGCGGGCTTGCTGGGGGCCGGGTTCGCGGCGGGCGGCGCGAAGGCGCTCCTTTCCGAAGGACCCCGCAAGGCCCTCATCGGTCTGGTGACCTCTCCGGTGGGCGGATTCTTCTTGGCCCTGGCGATAATGGTTGCGATCTACTGGATCTTCGCCAAGGTGAGGCCCTCGTTCGTGCGCCGTGTGTTCGGTCGAGCGCAGATCCTGTCGGCCGCCGCCATGGCCTACACCCACGGGCTCAACGATGCTCAGAAGACGATGGGGATCATCACGCTGATCATCGCCCTCAACCGGCAAGGCGGCAGGATCGACCAGCTTGGATCGATTCCGCTGTGGGTGATCCTCTCGGCCGGAATCGTGATGGGGGCGGGAACCATGGTCGGCGGTTGGCGCGTGATTCGCACTATAGGGCTGAGGCTCACAAAGCTCGAGCCGGTGCACGGCTTTGCTGCGGAAACGGGCGCAGCGGTGGTCATCTTTGGCGCCTCCAGGTTCGGCATTCCCGTCTCCACCACCCACGCCATCGGTTCGGCCATCATGGGAGTGGGCGCCACCGAGCGGCTCTCCGCAGTGCGCTGGGGCGTGGCCGGTCAGGTGGTGATGGCGTGGATCCTCACGTGGCCGTCGTGCTTCGCGCTCGGCTACTTGCTGCAAAAACTGTTTACGATCTAGAGCCTCAAGCTGTTTACGATCAAGAGCCTCAAGCTGTTTACGATCAAGAGCCTCAAGGGAGGTTCGAATGGACGATAAGAACGCTGCCCGCTTAAGAGAGCAGGCACGAAGCGATCGCAAGCTGTTCGAGCGGGCGGCTCAGACTCTGGCCGAGATCGACCGCTCTCAGGGGCTGTCCGACGAGCATGCCGATGTTTTGGCGGCGCTGCGGATCCGGCTCGAGGGGCGCCGCCGAGCTTCTCTCGATGAGTTGCTATCGACAGCAGGGGATATCTCGGGAAAAAGAGACCTCGCTGATACGGTCATCGAAGAGCGCAGCGGCGCAGAGTGGCCCGCTGTCAAGGAGAAGAAACGGGACTGGCCGGGTTCATGATTTGACAACTGCCCCTGGCTTCTTCCTTGCCTCCGACGTAGGTGAGCGGCGGCCCGCCATGGCGAAGCGGGGTTGATCGCCGGAGGTCAGCCGGGGCCGATGGGAGCGAAGGCAAAGGCTGCCATCGCAGCCAGGGCGCTAAGCGTGGCGAAAATGAACGTCCTCGTCTGGGCCACCATGTCCTTGGCCACGGACGTTGCCAGGTTGTCGATCGCCGAGTGCAGGCGGTTTTCAAGAGACTCCGTTTTGAGGTCGATGCGCTCGTTGAGTCGTTGCTCCATCGCGAACATGTTGCGCTCGAGCCCGTCCATGCGCCCATCGAGCCCGTCCATGCGCCCATCGAGCCCGTTCATGCGCTCATCCATACGGCCCTCGACCCCACTGATGCGCAAGGTCAGACGTTCTTCGAGGCCCTCCAGATCTCTCGTGGTAGCAAGCTCCTCCGGAGGTAGGTGCTCCATCAATGTTGTCGCATGTTCCTCGCCGAGGACCTCCTCGAGCCGGCGCCGCATCGCCCGCCGCGAACGCTCGTCGACCGCCATCTCATTGACTCCCTTCCTAGATCCTACCGTGATGGCCGGCGCGGTCGGCCTTTGGATAGAGGCTAGAAGGCGGGTGTGACAAAGACGAGTTCAGGAAGAGGTTGAGAACAGATCGGCTGGGTGTGCTTCAGCTCCCGCCCTGGTCTTCTTCTTTGTCTCTGAGGTAGCGCTCGAGCTCGGCCGCCAGCGCGTCGCCCGAAGGGAGTCTCGTGGGGTCGATTTCCTCCAATGCGTTCTCGTCCGAGCGTTCTTCCAGCAGCTTCACGTAGGCCTCGACGTCCTCGTCGGCGGCGACCATCTCGGTGACCTTCTCCTCGTAGGAGACGGCCGCGTGCTCGAGCTCCGAAGTGTTGACGGGAATGCCGATGAGCTGCGTAGCCTTGTTGATAAGCGCCAGTGCGGCCTTGGGGTTCGGAGTCACGGCGATGTAGTGAGGAACTGCCGCCCACAGGCTCGCCGAGTCGACCCCCTGCCGGCCGAAGGCATCGTTCAGGACACCGACGATCCCCGTGGGTCCTTCGTAGCGGGAGCGGGTGAGCCCCAGCTTGGCGATGAGCGCGGGGTCCGCTGCGGTACCGGTGATGGGAACGGGCCGGGAGTGTGCGACATCTGCCAGAAGGGCACCGAAGGTGATCACGAGCTCGACTCCGTAGCTCTGTGCCTTGTCGATGATCAGCTCCGAGAAGGCTCGCCATCTGAGGTTGGGTTCGGTTCCTACCAGCAGCAGCACGTCGTGCTCGAGAGCCTCGTTGCGAGCGGCCCAGAACTCGTTGGCGGGCCAGGTGATGTGGCGGGTGACGCCGTCGATGAGGTGCACCTGCGGCCGTACCGCCTGGAAGTCGTAGAAGTCCTCCGGATCGATCGAGGCTATTTTCTGCGCTTCCCAACCACGGCCGAGATGCGTGGCTGCGAAGGAAGCAGCGTCCCCTGCATCGTTCCAGCCGCGAAAGGCTGCGATCAGGATGGGGGACCGAAGCTTGATTTCCTTGTGTGTCGTGATGGGGCTTGCGTGTTCGTCCATGGGCCTAGGCTACCCCTGTGGCAAATATCGGGTACCAGACACGGACTACCGACGTCGGCCGCCTGTTGCTCGCTGCCGGTGACGATGGGCTTTACTTGCTCGAGTTCGATTCCGATTTCGGTGCGCAGGAGTCCCTCGACATGCTCGAGCGCTCGGGCGCGGACCTCGTCGAGGGCGGAGCAGCGGTCGATCAGGCCGCTCATGAGGTTGACGCTTACCTGGGGGGTCGGCTAGAGACCTTCTCGATCCCGGTAGATTTGTCGCTGGCGAGGCCGTTCGCTCGCAGGGTGCTGAGGAGGTTGCTGTCGGTAGGCTTCGGGGAGCTCACGAGCTACGGCGAGCTGGCGCGGGCCGAGGCTACAGGCCCGAGGGCGGTCGGCGGTGCCGTCGGCTCCAACCCCGTCGCTATCGTCGTCCCCTGTCACCGTGTGGTGGCCGCCGACGGGAGTCTCGGAGGCTACTCGTCGGGCCTCGATCTCAAGCGGGCTCTGCTCGCAATCGAGGGCCACGAGGGCCTGAGCGGCGGCTGGGGGCCGCGCCGCCGGCGCTCCCTGTAGAGTTCGCGGCCCCAGGCTGATGGTGGCCCGGGGTTTCGTGGAGGCGAAAGGGGGCTGGTGTCCCTCCCGGTCTTCAAAACCGGTGCGCCGGGCGATCCCCGGTGGGCGGGTTCGATTCCCGTCCGCCTCCGCTTAGGTGCAGGCGTACGAACCCCGGGCGCGACAAAGAACGGCTGGATGGACGACCTGCACTCCACTCGAATTTCGCTGACCACGACAGAGAGCAGTTCCTTGACTTGCTCCGGACCTGCACCCAGAAGGGCGGCGCCGATCTCATGCTTGAGTCTCACGAGGTCCTTCTTCGAGAACGCGGTGGTCGTCTCCGCTAACTCCGCTTCGAGCGCGGCCCTTCGCTTCTCGAGTGCCTCGATCCCCTTGTGGAGTTCCTCCAATCGATGGGCGCATGCTGACGGGGGGAGCTCTCCTGTCTCAAACGCCTTCAAATACCGATCGGTGGCTTCCCGCTTGGAGGCGACCTCTGCTGAGAGCTCCCCCCGTTCGGCCACTTCATCGGAGCGTGCAGCCGTTCGAGCCTCATCAGCCTTGCTTGCGGCCTCTAGAAAGATGCTCCCGTCATCGAGTGCGGCCAGAGCCTCAGCAACTATCGCCTCCTCCAGCGGGTCGGCTGGGATTCTTTCCTGGTCGCAGCGGGCGGTCCCGTGCCGTTGCCGGGAAAAGCACGTGTAGTAGCGGTAGACGCCGCCTCGGCCGTGTGCTGAGGTTCCAATGAAGCCGTGCCCACAGCGGACACACTGGAGCAGGCCGGTCAGCAGGTAGTCGCTGGCATTCGCGGCTCGGGAGGGAAGCGACTCAGCGCGCACCTCGAGGAGCTTCTGCGCCCGCTCGAACGTCGCGTAGGTGTGCCGGAGGTCGTGGAACCGGATCTCCGGGACGCCGGCCTCTTTCACGCGCGCCGCGAACGCTCTCGAGAGGCTCGTCGGATGGATCGGCGAGCCGTTCTCTCGGGTGAACACGAGGCCGTCCTTATTCTCGTCGTAGCCGGCTCCCGACGCGAGGCGCTCCTCGAGTGTCCGGGCCCGGTGCGCGCGTAGAGCCGAGACGGTCGCGGGATCGAGCGACAGGGACCGTCGGGAGCGTTTCGTTTTCGGCTCAGAGAAGTCGTATCCGCGCGCGTGATCGTCGTCGCGATCTGTCGCTATGAGCGTCAGTCGGACGTGGAGGCGTGCCTCCTCGAGATGGAGGTCCTCTATTCGGAGGCCGAGGAGTTCGCCGCGCCTCATCCCCGTCGTGGACGCGAGCAGATAGCACGCGTAGAGACGATCCTCGGAGACGGAGACGAGGAACGCTCGGAGATCGTCGGCGCTCCACGTCCTCATCTGTTTCCCTCGTGGCTTGGGCGGGTGCGCGAGGTCCGCCGGGTTCCGGTAGAGGGCTCCCGACTCGACGGCCTCTTTCAACGCGCGCCTCAGGATCATGTGGATGTAGCGGACCGTTCTAGGTGCCAGGCCTCCGACTCCATTTCGCCGGCGCCCGACTGTGAGGAGGTCGGCGTAGAACTGATCCAGTCGCGCGCCGGTGAGACGCGATAGGGGAACGGATCCGAGACGAGGGATCACGTGGGCTCGAATGTTCGAGCGATAGGAGTCGCCGACGACCCCGATACCCAGAACGGCATCGAGTACGCCAGCTCGCCTTGGTGGCACGTGTACGACGTTCACGGGCAGCGGTACGGCAACGCGCCGGAAGCTATCAAGTTCTGGTTCAAGAAGGCCGCTAAGCAGCTCGCGGGAAAGCACAAGACGAAGGCGTCTCGCTCGCTCGGCAAACTCGCACACCTTCTAGGTGACCTCGCCAATCCGATGCACACGGACTCGACGAGCAGGGAGAACCGCGTTCACTCCTCCTACGAGAGGGCCGTGGACAAGCGCAGCGGCAAGGGAGATGGGATCTACCACTTCTTTTACGACGGCCGCCACCCGGGCAAGCCGGGATCGAAGGCCAAGCACGTCGCCGCCGCCTCTCACCGGTCTTACAGGGGCCTGGTGCGGACATACGACCGCAAGGGCTACAGCCCGTTCGTCCACAAGATCACCAAGCGCCAGCTCAACCGAGCTGCTAACGCGGTGGCCGACCTGGCTGGCACGATCAAAGCGGCGTCCAAGAGTTTGGGCAACGGTGGTGGCGGCGGCGATGGTGATGGTGGTCCCAATTGTTCACCCGCCTATCCCGACTTCTGCATCCCGCCTCCGCCTCCCGACCGCGACTGCGATGACGTAAATGGAACGAATTTCACGGTGAAGCCCCCAGACCCGCACGGCCTCGATTCCGACGGCGACGGGGTCGGGTGCGAGAGCTGACAGCTCGGCCCTCGATTCACGTTCTCGAGAGGCTCCCTCCCTTCATGCGCTCTTGGCATCCGCTGATCGCAAAACCAAGGTACCGATGGCGATCAGCACCAAGCCGATAGCGAAGAAGGTCCAGTCATAGAGCTCTGGGTTCTCCACGCCGTCACGGATGTGGTGAGCCCTCAAGGTCAGGTGGAATACAAATTGGTCGATCACTTGGAAGCAACCCCGGATCATGCGGGATGACTTCGACACGCTAAAGGGTCGCTTTCAGGACATCTTCGAGGCGGCTTCACGCGGGCTCGTCTTCACCGCCCGCATAGTGAATCTGGCTCGACGCGGTGATCCGAACGTCCACGCTGACGGCTCGTCGAGGACGCTCCATAAAGCTCTTAACAAAACGACGGCATTCCAACGCGAGGGTTGGCTCACCGACTTTCCGAAAGCAAAGACGCTGATAATCGGATGAAGCGCCACACGAGGAACGACATCGGACATCGGCTCGTCCGCTACGACTTTGCGAGTGGAGACCTGGTCTACGACGACAGCTCGAGGGAGAAGTACGTCCACTTCGTACTGTTACTAACCGGTGACGTCAGGGCGGCAGAGATGTTACGGCACCGCGGCACAGTTGTCTGTGTGAGACGGCAGCGACACAACTCCATCTTCGCCTCCGTTACGCCGTGACACCAGAGCAAGCGACGAGTCCCTACCCCAGCACCGACCACGGCCTTGCTAGTCTGGTCCCGTCAATGGACGAAACGGTGCTGCTCATCGAGGATGACCCCTCCATCAGAGAGGTCATCCAGATCGGGTTGGAACGGGCCGGCTTCGACGTCACCGCCGAAGCGGACGGACGCCAGGGATTGATCCGTTTTCGGAACGGATCCTTTGATACCGTTGTCCTCGACCTCATGCTCCCTTCGCTCGATGGTCTCGAGATATGCCGGGAGATCCGCAGAGACAGCGGCATCGTCATCGTGATCCTCACGGCCAAGGCCGAGACGGAGGACATCGTGGCGGGCCTTGAGGTGGGAGCAGACGACTATGTAACGAAGCCATTCGAGATCCCAGAGCTAACCGCTCGCCTGCGAGCCGTACTTCGCAGGACGTCCATCACGCCAAGCGGGGACGAGGTCGTGGTGATTTCCGGCCTAGAGATAGATCCAAGTGCCTACAGGGTCACTCGCAACGGTGACGAACTTGCCCTGACACCTATCGAGTTCCGACTGCTCTACGATCTCGTTCGGCATCAAGGGCAGGTCCTGACCAGGGATGTGCTGCTCGACCGAGTGTGGGGCTACGACCACCTTGGGGAGTCTCGCGTCGTCGACATGGCGATCAAGCGTCTACGAGGCAAAATCGAGAGTGATCCCGCCCAACCTCACCTGATCCATACGGTTCGCGGCGTTGGCTACAGGTTCGAAGCCCGCTGATGTCGCCGCGCCGGCGATACGGGCGCACCGCTTCCGATGGAGACTGGCCGTTGCGTTCATGCTCGTCGGAGCGATCGCTTCGGGCGCGCTGGCGGGGGCTTCCTTCCTCGTAGTCCGACATACGAGGCTCCAAGACTCCCTTGAGCGCGATCTACAGAGATCAGAGACGAGCTTTCTCATCGCGACCCTGTCGCTGGAGCGCGCCCATGGCCGCGACGCGGTTAATGGGCTCCTAGCGACATATCGACGCGCCTCCGGATTCGACGTGCTGCTTACATTCGATCGTGGAGCGCGAGCGACCAAAAGGCGCTTCGCAGATTCCTCGATCATCCCCCAATCGCTGGCCCGGGCGGTGGGGATCACTGATTTCGAGTACGAACGAGCGGAGCTTGAAAACAAGCCTTACGTCGTCGTCGGGCGAGCGGTTGAGGGAACGAACATCGAGGTCTTCTTCCTGTTCCCCGAGGGCCAGATACAGCGTCAGATCTCTCAATTGGGAACGGTGCTATTCACGGGCTGGCTCATCCTGGTGGCAGCATCGGGGCTTATCGGCGTACTTCTCTCTAGGCAGGTGCTGACACCGGTCTCCAGGACGAGCGTCGCGGCCCGCTCCCTGGCAGAGGGTTTACTCGACACGAGACTGCCCGTCGAGACCAAAGACGAGTTCGGCACCCTCGCGCTGTCGTTCAACGAGATGGCCCAAGCACTGCAGGAAAAGATCGCCGAGTTATCAGATGCCCGCGAGCGGGAACGCCGCTTCACCGCCAATGTTGCCCACGAGCTACGCACCCCTGTGGCAGCTCTCGTCAGCGAGGCCTCCCTCGTCAGGGACCAGCTGGACGAGATCCCTGCAGAGTTCAGACGACCTGTTCAACTCCTCGTGGGGGATGTGACGCGGCTCCGTCAGCTTCTCGAAGACTTGATGGAAATCTCTCTGTTCGACGCCGGCCGGCAGACGGTGGAGGTAGATGAGGTGGACGGACCGACCCTCATTCGCTCCCTCCTTCGCCGCCGTGGCTGGGTTCATTCTGTGAGCCTGGACGTCCAGCCGGTCATCCTCCGCACGGACCGCCGCAGGCTCGAACGCGTCATCTCTAACCTCGTTAGCAACGCCATCAAGTACGGGCAGGTAGACATCGTGGTAAGGGTCCGCAAGACCAACGACAAAGCACTGATCGAGGTTTCCGATAGAGGACCGGGTATTCTTCCCGAGCATCTCCCCAACGTCTTCGACCGCTTCTTCAAGGCCGACCCGTCGCGTACGGGCTCCGGGACGGGCCTCGGACTGAGCATCGTCCACGAGAACGTCCGCGTCCTTGATGGCGCGATCACCGTACAGAGCGAGGTGGGTCACGGCTCCACATTCACGGTGGCCCTTCCCCTCCACACACCTGCTGTCTATCTCGCCGCTCCGGACGCGGGCCAGCGACCAGGCCTGGACGATCGCGACGCAGGATGATCCGGAGCGGACGACTCTTCTCCCACAGCAGCCCCTTCTCGGGAATCCGCTGTCTTCGAGAATCGATCACGTGTCAGGGAGACACGCCGACGACTCGCTCGTCCTAGTTTCACGCCGGGGCGCCTGCACAACTCCCCGGTGCTCGAAGCAGCGGGGCGCGCCTTTAAGGGGAGCCGCACTCGCCAGCACCTATGCGGCCCCTCAAACATCGACAACTCGCTCGCGCGCTCACCCGATCCACGTTGCATCGTGAGACAGCCCAGGAGGTTGGCTGTGGTCGAGAGCAACATGACGATTCACTATCCTCATGTCTTCGGAGTCCCCGATGCCGCTCCATCTCCGCCACTCAAGCTGCTCGATGTTCGAACACCCGATCGCATGTAGCAGACGTTGGACATGACGGCTCTCCGACAGCGAGCACGTCACGCCTAGCTCGCGGCAGCGGCCTTTAGCATAGAGAAGCACTTCCACGGCAGCCCAGGCAACGAACGTTACCTCGCGGAAGTCGATCTGCAGAAAAACGGGGCGATAGCCCAGGCAGCGATCGATTGCACTCCTTAACTCTTCCACGTTGCTGATGTCGATCTCCCCTGTGGGGACAAGCCGGAAACCGTGACTGAAATCTTCAACGCGGACTGTGAGATCTCCGATCATGTGGCCCCCTCGAGCGGCGGACTATCCCCCGAAAACTGGGAAAGGATGAAGTAACGCGTTCCCGGAGGGCTCGGACAGATCGATCAAGCCAACGACAAGGTCCTCTTGGAGCACAAGAACGACCTGGCAGTTCGCTTTGGACATGGACCTCCGCACTTTAGAGATATTCACAGGCACCTCCACGTAGACCGGGGTGCCAGGCGCCATTGGGTCAGCGGCAGCCAAGTCCAGCTCAACGCCGTCTCTCCTCAGGGACGTCGCCAGCGAACGTCTAGCTGCCTCATGGATATCTAACCAACTCGCCGGGATCGCAGTTGTTTTCATGGTGACGAATATGAACAAGGCAGGCAACCGATCCGTCACATCGACGTAACTCATTCGTTACAACCGCCCAGAAAATGCTCGCGGATGCTCCCACACCAGCCCGTGTCGCGGATCTGTTACATGTCCGACGCTAGTCGGTTACGTCTCTCGACAAAGCTACGGAGTGTGACGATAGTTCAACGGCAGCTCTTGGCGCGGAGGAGTCTCGACATGTCGGATATCAAGGTAAGAGAGGTCATGTCGTCGAGCGGTGGGACAGTAAGCAGGAATGCAAGCCTGCTTGAGGCAGTTCACCTGATGGCCGAGCAGGATGTCGCGGTGGTGCCAATCTTGGCCGAGGGAGATGGTCGACTCGTGGGACTGCTCACTGAGTCGGATGTTATCCGCAGGGCGATCCCGGATGAGAAGGGCCATTCGGCGCTCTCCAGGCTGGCGAGCTTCTTGACTGGAGAGGAGCCTCTCGGCACGACGGCGGGCGATCTGGCCCACCCAGTTCCTGCCACCACATCCCCCCATGCGGACTTCTGGGACGCCGTCCGCGCCATGGAGCAGAGCGGTTTGGAGGAGCTGCCGGTGGTGGACGAAGGGGGTCTCTTGATCGGAATGATGAACCGTCGAGATGTCATCCACCTGCTCGCTCGAGACGATGCAACCATACGGCAGCACGTCGTTCACGTTCTGACCAAGATGGATCAGGAAGTCGCTGCCCCCATCGGCGTGAAGGTGGAAGGGGGCACAGCTGTGCTTAAGGGAAAGGTTGATCGTGGCTCGACTAAGGACCTCGCCGTTCGGCTGACGAGCCGCGTCCCAGGGGTCTTTAGCGTGAGCGATGAGCTCCACTACGAAATAGATGATTCGGATGTGAAACCAAGTTCTGGTCAGCTGGGCGGTTCTCGATCCGATCCCAGGACGACGCGGCAAATGATTGGGCCCTACTAATCCTCGCCACAGCGAAGACACGGGTACGCTGCCGGCCGGCGGAGTTCGGTGGAACGTCGGAGGTGAAGGTCGTTGCTCCACACCACAGGGAACTTACTTGGTGGGCCGTCGGAGACTCGACTGTGCCCGCCGAATCAAAAGTCCGCTCAAGGTCGGTTATCTCCACCTCCGGTATCAGTTCCAGACGTCAGCTGACCTTCGAGACAGCGCCGACCGTGCCTGTGTCGTCCGTGGCTTACTCTGGGAACAGAAAACAAGAGAGTGAATCGAGGGGAGCGGCATGACCGACGTACTGCAATGTCCACATTGCGAGTTGCGCTTCACGACCCGATCCGAGCTCGAGCAGCACAAGTCGTTTGATCACCCCCGGGAGCAGGAAGTGGCGCCAAGGGCGGAACCGGCTCCTCCGCTGATCGAGAAACAGGAGCCCAAGGAGCAGGCCGCGGGCCCGCCTCAGAGGCGCGGATTTCTGAGCCGTGTGTTCAACGTCAAGCGACGTAGTTGAGGTAAAGCCGGGCGGGGGTTTAGACTCGCCACCAAGGGCACGGAGAGCGAGGAACCGTCGGTCGAGTAGCTTCAGCGGGGATGGTTGCGATCGGATGGCATGCGTCACACGAGCAGATCGCGCCTAGCCGGCTCCTAGCGGGCCGTCCGTAAAGCGGAAGCAGCCGGGCGATGAGCTCCGATCACTTCAGCCCTTGGAGGGAGCGACAGGGTGAGTCTGGGTTCGCGTGGGCTGGCTGGGCGCGGCCCTCCAAGCGACGGACCTGCCCTTCGGAGTCGTCACCCGCGCCGGGACAACGCTATCACCCCGCGGTCGGTGCTCAGGCTGCCGCAACGCTCGCGGAGATGTTCCCCGACCGCTTCTGGTTGGCCGTTGTGCGTGGCTCGGTGCACGAGCTCACGATCGCAGTGGCCACAAAAGAGCATGCCGGAGAGCAGATAGGGCCCACCCTTGGCGGTCCGCAACAGGGTCGTCCGTCGCTTGTCGCCCGCTCGGACGGCCCGCGCTCGTTCCCACGTCTTGAGGTCGATGATCGGGTCCCAGTTGCCCGCCACCAGCTCACCATCCAAGATGCACCGCCCCACATAGGCCGGGTTATCGAGAATCCGTCCGATCTGCTTTCCGCTCCACGCCTGAGCGTCTGCTCTGAGCATCCCGGCACTGTTGAGCTCTGTGGCGATGCTGCGCTGCGACACTCCACCCTGCGAGTACCTCGAGAAAATCGTCCGCACCATCTCGGCTTTGGGGCTCTGAGATCACATAGGTTCGCTTGCCCGGTCGGGGACGTAGCCGAACGGCGGCAAGCCCCACGGCAGTCCCTTGGAGCGTGCGAGGCAGTGGCTGGCGCGGGCATAGTCGGCCTTGACATCTGACTCGTATTCCGCGAACGCGGCCATGATGTGGCGCAGGAGGCGGCCCTGGCTGGTGGAGGTGTCGATGTTCATATCTAGAAACACGAGCGCAACCCGATCATGATCAAAGAGCTCAAACAGCTCCACGAGGTCCCTGACCGATCTGCCGAAGCGAGCGAGCTTGGGAACAATGATTGCCGAGAACTCAGGGCGTCTGCGCGTGAGCTCCTCAAGTGCTGGGCGGCCCTTGGCTCCTCTTAAGCCTGATCGGTGATTTCGGATATTACCGCCGTGCGCCCAGTCGATGTCTGGGTCTTCGTCGTAGAGATCCGGACGAACGACCACCGGCTCGCGAGCCTCATCAAAGCCTTGGGTGTCAAGCGCAAGTAGGCCCTCGCTACATAGTCAGACTCGCCCGTCGTGTCGTCGGGGTCGGAGTTGACTTCGAGGTGGTACCGGTGTCCTCTCCACTGATTCGGGCGTGGGAACCGGCAGTTCCCGGATCATCTCGAGTGCCCGCTCGTTCTTTCCATCGGGCCTGAGGTCGTCCCACGATTCGATCTCCGCGAGCGTTCGCTCCGTCCATGCCTCGACGGTATTGAGGAGGCTGATGAAGAAGTCCACAGCAAGGGCGCGGATGTAGACCTGATCCTGAGTGACGGCGATGCCCTCGAGAAACTCTTGTTTTACCGCCCCACCGAACCGGAGCATCTCCCGAGCATCGTCTCGGACCTGAGTGAGCGTCGTGACGATCTGTTCTTTGGTCCCGAGGGGAGCAACGAAGAGACGGATCATGGCCTCGAAATCCATGGCGAACGGGGACACAGGAGTGGCGAGCCATTCACGCAGCGCCTCCAGCCCCTTCTTGGTGATCGAGTACACGGTGCGTGCCCGCTTCCCGACGTGCTCCTTCTTCCCGTCGAGCAGGCCCATGGAAGAGAGGCGCTTCACCTCTCGGTAGATGGCACTTTCGGCTCGGGGCCACACGTATCTGAAGTAGCGGACCCGCTGCTGCACCAGCTCATATGTCGACCAGGGATGCACGGCGACCTGGGCCAGCACTGCATACGAAGTGGTGGTCAGTTTCTCGCCCATATCCTCCTCTTGACATACTCCAAACGCGAGTATAACTTACTCCAATTGAGAGTATTGGCCCCGCCGGGTTGATCCCCCCGGGATCTTCCCGGCCCCGATCGGTTGATGGGGGTGGATGGCATGGCCGGCCAAGCCGGACGTGAGTACGTGGAGACTCTGGTCATCGGAGGTGGGCAGGCCGGACTGGCGACGGGATACCAGCTGTCGCAGCGTGATCTCCCCTACAAGATCATCGACGCCAACGAACGCGTCGGGGACGCGTGGCGCAACCGGTGGGATTCACTCCGGCTGTTCACCCCCAATCGTTTCAACCATCTGCCAGGGATGCCTTTTCCCGGATACCACTGGGGGTTCCCAAGCAAGAACGAGATGGCCGACTACCTCGAGTCGTACGCTGGGAAGTTCGACCTTCCGGTGGAGACCGGAGTCAGAGTGGAGAGGCTGACCCGGGAAGGAGATCGCTTCGTCGCGACCTCGGGGGATCGACGATTCGAAGCCGACAACGTGGTGGTCGCGATGTCGAGCTGGCAACGGCCTCGGGTTCCCGATTACGCGTCCGAGCTCGATCCGGGGATCGTCCAGCTTCACGTTGCCGAGTACAAGAATCCGGGGCAGCTCCAGGAAGGAGACGTCCTGGTCGTCGGTGCAGGTAACTCGGGCGCCGAGGTCGCCATCGAGCTGGTGAGGACGCACAAGGTATTGCTCTCGGGAGCCGGGAACGGTGCGATCCCCTTCCGTCCCGAAAGCGTTTCCGCCCGCGTCCTGATGCCGTTCGTCGGTCGGGTCATCTTTCACCGCGTGCTGACAACCAGGACTCCGATCGGCAAGAAGGCCCGCCCCAAGTGGATCTCCACCGGCGAACCGTTGATCCGCGTCAAGCCCAAAGACCTCGCTGCCGTCGGGGTGGAACGCGTTCCTCGGGTCACCGGTGTCCAGAGCGGGCTGCCGCAACTCGAGGACGGCCGTTCTGCGGACGTCGCCAACGTGGTGTGGTGCACGGGATTCCACCCCGGGTTCTCCTGGATCGACCTACCTGTACTCGGCCCGCAAGAGCCGCTTCACCGTCGCGGGATAGTCGAATCAGAGCCCGGTCTCTACTTCATCGGTCTCAAGTTCCTCTATTCAGTGTCCTCCGAGCAGATCCAGGGCGTCGGGCGCGACGCGGACTACATCGCCGGGAAGATCGCCGACCGGCGCGGGGTGCGTCGGGCGAAACAATCGGCAAACGATTCACCGGAGGAGCGAGAAGCAGGACAGGTCTAGGCCGGCTTTTCCGAATCGGACACGCATACGGCGCGTCCGGAAAGCCAGCGGAGTGAGGAGGAGAGCATGACGGTCGCGATGATGGTCGACAACCCTGAGGGCTCACAGGAGGACTACGACAGAGTCCGGGAGCGGCTCGGCTTGGAGAAGCCTGCCGGAGGCAGCTTCCACGTCGCGGGGCCGAGCCCGGACGGTGGTTGGCGGGTGATCGAGGTCTGGGAGTCGGAGGAGGACGCGAAGCGGTTCGTCAAGGAGCGCCTGCTGCCGGCCTTCGAGGCGGTCGGGGCTGCACCGCCGCCTACACTTCAGTTCTGGCTCGTGCACAACTACATGGCATAGCCGGCAACGGTCCTTAACAAGGCGACGAACAAGCATCGGCGGCGTACGGGACGACGACCAACACCTGCCGAGGGAACGATCGGAGGAGAACCATGGCAAACGTCGATATCGGAAGGAACCGGTGGCGAACAACCGTTGTGGTCGTCGCGCCGGTGGTACTGCTCGCCGTCTTCGTTGCCCACCCGTACCTTTCCGGACGGCTACCGAACGATGCCGGGGTGGCCGAGGCGGTAGCGGCGGGACCAACGCAGTGGGCAGCCGTGCATCTCGCCACCGCCGTGGCGTCCGGGCTGATCATCTTGGCTTTTCTCGCCGTCCGGAGCTACCTCCGCGAGGCGGGGGAGGATCACTTCAGCGCCCTCGGCGTCCCGTTCGTCGTCATCGGCAGCACGCTGTTCGCATTCCTGCCGGGCATGGAGTTCGCCCCTCTCGCGGCGGCAGAGATGGGCGCCACAACGACGGAGATCGAGGCCGCGCAGGAAGCGATCGCGTCCTGGTTCCTGCCGGTCTTGGTGACCGGGGCCTTGGCCTTCGCGATCGGGGTGTTCGCCTTCGCGCGGGCGATCTCAATCGCGACGGTGGGAAGCCGAGGGCTTACCCGTGTCGTAGTCGCCGCACTTATCATCATGGCCGTATCGCGTTTCGTCCCCCTGGCTGCAGTGCAGTTCTACGTGCAGGGTGTTGCAGTCATCGTTGCCCTGTGGCCGCTGGCCTACGCGATGCGAACGCAAGCAGCGCCGTACACCGCCGGCCAGTCGCGACCCATGCCGACCAGCTGATGCTGGCGCGCTCGATGAGCGCCCCAATAGAGACTTGACCGTCTAGGGTGACGACCCAGGTTTCGGGGTATAGCAAGCGATCCGTAACCAGACCCTGATCCGAGTGCTTCTCCTCGCCTGCGCGGCCGCGGCGGCGATCGCATGGAGTGATCTGCTGGGCTTGTTCACCACGCTTCGCCATCGGCCCACGCCCCTGCACACGATAGGTAATCGCGGACAGGCATAGACGTCGTCGCCAGGAGGTGTTCGCAGGCCGCGGCCAGGCCGCGAGCGTACGAAAAACCTGGAACAACAGCGCAAAACAGCGACTGGCATGAAGTCGCTGCTTAGAGGCCGATTAGAAGCGTTGGAGCAGGTCGGCGGATCGGATCTAATCAGACTCATGATCCGTTGGTCGCTGGTTCGAGTCCAGCCGGCCCCACTGTAGAAGCGCAGGTCAGCGGGGGTTTGGCTCGTCCGATTCTTGTGATTCGCTTTCGGCGTGCAGCATATTTGCAGCAGAAGAGCGGACAGCAGCGTGTGAAAGTCCGGTAGCTCTGTCTCACTCTGGCTCCGGCACCTCTGTCCCACGATCCGACCCGGCTTCGGCTCCTGGGCGACAGTGGCTCCGGCACCTGTGTCCCACCAATTCCATCCGTCTGGACCCGACGTGATCTTCACTTGGCTTGGCTTCGGTCGAGCCAAGGAGGATGTTGTCATGCTGGTGGAGCTAGCGATGGTTGAGCAGCGCTATCAGGCGGTTCGGGAGGTGTTAGACACCGGCGCCAGCATCACCGACGTCGCCACCCGCTACGGGGTGGACCGAAGGACTCTTCATCGCTGGCTCCGGCGCTACGCCTGCCACGGCCTCGCCGCTCTGGCCGACCGCAGCTCCAAGCCCGCCCGCTGCCCCCACCAGATCCCCCCGGAGGTGGAGGCTCGCATCGTGGCGCTGCGCAGAGCGCATCCAGGCTGGGGCCCACGAACGATCCTCAACAAGCTCAGACGAGAGCTCGAAGAATTCCCTTCTCGCTCTGCGATCTACCGCTGTCTCGTGCGTCACCGTCTCATCGAACCAAAAGCACGCAGACGCCGACGCGACGACTACAAACGCTGGGAACGCTCCCGCGCCATGGAACTGTGGCAGATCGACGCCATGGGCAGCGTCTATTTGAGCAACGGGGTCCAACTGTCGGTCGTCACCGGGATCGACGACCACTCGAGGTTCTGTGTCCTCGCCAAGCTGGTGGCTCGAGCAACCGCCCGGCCGGTGTGCGACGCGCTGCTGGAAGCGCTGAACACTCACGGGATCCCGGAGTCGATCCTGACCGACAACGGCAGAGTCTTCACCGGCAAGCTGGCACGCAAGCCGGCCCATGTGCTCTTCGATCGTATCTGTCACAACAACGGCATCAAGCACCTCCTGACCGCCCCCTATTCACCGACCACCACCGGCAAGATCGAACGGCTCCACAAGACCATGCGCAAGGAGTTCTTCAACGAGCACAGCTTCGACACGATCGAGCAAGCTCAGTCAGCCCTTGATGCCTGGGTGATCGAATACAACCATCAACGAGACCATCAGTCCCTCGGCGACGTCCCACCGATCCGGCGCTTCGAGCTCGCCAAGCCAACGTCCTTCGAGGTCATCGATGGGGACGTAACCGTTGACCAGGAACCTCAGCCCAGCAAGAAGACCGTCAGCCGTCGGGTCGACCGAGCCGGCCGCATCAGCATCCTCAAGCACCGCTATCACGTCGGTCGCCATCTCTCAGGAGAAGCTGTCACCATCGAATCACGCGACGGGCTTCTTCACGTCACCCACAACGGGGTCGTCGTCGCCACCCATGCCAGACGTCATCTCGTCGAAGATGACGACAAGATGGACCGACGCTTCAAGGCAGCAAAGCCGGCCCCGCCGACCAAAGGTGCCGAGGTGTCCCGCGGCGTTGATCGGGGTGGATCGGTGAACTTTGCAGGCACGACCTACCGGGTGGGCAACAGATTCATCGGCCAAACCGCCGGGGTCCGCATCGTCGGCGATACCGTCCAGATCACGATCGACGGAGCGCTGGTGCGAACCCACCGCGCCCGTCATGACAAGTCCAAGGAGTTCGGAGCATTGGCCCAGCCCCACGGCAAGCCCAGAAGGAGCCATGGTGTCGCATAGCTACCGGAGCCAATCTGGGACACGGGTGCCGAACCTTCACAAAGCGGACAGCAGCGGCCGCGGCCTATCCTGCCCGGTGTAGGTGGTTGTCGAACTGGCGCTTTGCTGTATAGCTTTACTTCACTCGGTCAGGGACGTCGGCAACGGACGAAGTAGCGTTTTCCGGAACGTGCAGAGGAAGTGCCCAATGTCGACGGGCCCTCGAACTCGAAGGCAGCCCGAGGTAGAGGTGCCCGGCGCTCCGACCGCTGGTGGCCCTGTCGCCGGCACTCAGCCTCGTGGCGCTCCACAATCGCGTGTAACTCGTGAGGAAAGGCGTTCAGGAATCTCTCGCAGAAAGAACATTGGACGTCGTACTGATGACAGAGCCCGCCGTCGTCGTACGAGCTCGTAACTCGAAATCGCATCCCCTCGATCGATCCCTACTTGACTCCGACCTTCGCAATTTTCCTACCTCCTGAGTCTAGGGGCCAGCGGATCTGGCCTCCTACCTTAGTAGGGGCGTCTGAAATGATGTGAGCTTGTGAAGGCCATTCGGTGCTGTGGCGAAGTCAAGCCGGTCTGCCAAGGCATCGAGGTCGGCATCGAAGAGGTGCCCGTAGACCGTGAGAGAGAACGCCGCGCTGCGGTGGCCGAGCACCGTCTGAAGCGTCTTGGCAGAGCCCCCGGCGCCCACTATCCGAGCAGCAGCCGAGTGGCGCAGGACGTGGACGCCGACCACCGGCAAACCCAGCTCGGTGAGCACCGGGTGCCAAACGCGGGCCAGGAAGTTCTGATATCTGAGCGCCCCGCCTTTCGGCGCCGTAAAGACGAGCTCGTCGCGCCCCTTGGCTTCGAGCGCCGCTCCCAGCGTTGCCATTACTCGGGGCGACACCGGCACCGAGCGCCGCGTGTGGCTCTTAGTGGGACCGAAAATCAGTCGCGCCGAGATCTCAGCTAAGGACTCCTCGACAAGCAGGCGCCTTCGCAGCATGTCGACGTGCCTGTGTCTCAGGGCGGCGGCTTCCACCCAGCGAAGCCCGCATATACCAAGAACGCTCACCAGGAGGTCGTAGGGGGCTCCTACTGCGTCCGCGATGGCGTCCACCACCTGGGGCTCGAAGTAGGGGGCCTCTCGATGCTCGAGGCGCGGCAACTTCACCCCCACGGCTGGATTGCGCCCAAGAAAGCCGTCGCGCACGGCGTTGTCGAGAACCAGTCGAAGCACCACGTGGGCCTGTCGTATCCGGCTGGGACTGAGGTCGTCCGCGACCATGGCGCCTACCCACGCGCCGTGCCGCCGTCGACAACAACCACAACACAATCAGACCAACGAAGACTCGCTGAGGTATTCCCCACCAGTCCCATCTTCGGTCGCGCCCGTTACCACAAAAACGCGACCAGGCCAGCTGTCCCAAGTAGGGTAGAAAAGGCCAGAAAGACCGTCACGTCGGCCTCTTCCTAACGCCGGCCGAGAGAACGAGCATCCCGACGACCACGGCGATGAATGCCAGCAAAGGGAAGCGATGTTGTGGATCATGCCCGACGCCGTTTCCGGCTCCTCTGTCAGGTCGGTAGGGAATATGGAAGCGTGGCCGAGCCGGACAGCCGGATCTCATGAAACGATGGGTGCCATGAGGCCGGCGTGCCGTCGATGAAGGACAACGACGAGACGCTTGTGATCGACGACCGCGAGGTCCGGATCACTAACCCCGCTAGAGTGGTCTTTCCGGAGCGCGGAGAAACCAAGCTCGACCTCGTCAAGCACTATCTGCGATTCGCGGAGCCCCTCATGCGAACGATGGGGGGCCGCCCTCTGCTCCTGCAGCGCTTCCCGGAGGACGCGATGGGATCGTCCTTCTACCAAAAGCGAGTTCCCAGCTCGGCGCCGCCGTGGCTGGAGACGACGACGGTCGCCACACCCAACGGGACCGAGTCGCGCGCTCTCGTCGCGGCGGACCTCGCGCACTTAGCGTGGGCAGTCAACCTCGGGTGTCTCGGCTTCCACGTGTGGCCGTATCTCGCCGCCGTACCAGAGTTCACCGACGAGCTACGGCTGGACCTCGATCCCCAGCCCGGCAGCCCGACCCGGCTAGCTTTGAAAGCCAGGTCCCATCAGGACTGTCCTTCTCCCGGGCCAAGCTCTTCGATGACGGCAAGGAGCCCTCTTCTGGAGCGCCGTGGGCAGAAACCTGCCCTTCGGAAGCCGAGGGATCTCTCGGGGCTCGATGTCCGGGACTCTGCTCTGATCGAGGAGCAGCTAGCGACTGACGGGAGCCTTCATTGTGGCGTGGGGCGAATCCTAGAGTTGTGTCGACATTGTCTCCTTAGGGATATCTTCGTCCGGCCTTAATGCGCTCGCCGGATCCGTGGTGCGCGATCCTCGATGCCGTGGACCCGACTGTTCCGGACGAAGATCCCTGGCGATATCGAACGCCCACGACAGGGAGTGGCGGTCGCGGTCGCGCTGGCCGTGGACCCAGGCGCGGCTTTGGGTCTCTGCGTTGATCAAGGGGAAGCGGTGGACCTGCGAGACAATAGAGCGTTCACCTCGCCGCCCAGCAACAGTGAGATGCTGAGCAGGTAGAGCCATACGAGGAGGATCAGTCCGCCACCGAGCGCGCCGAGGATCGCGTTGGCCGCCGGCGCCAGTCGTAGATAGATGCTGAACCCGGTGGAGACGACCAGCCACAGCGTCGAGGCCAATAGAGCTCCGGGAACGTCTTCTTTCCAGGAGCAAGTCGGGCGGTTGGGCGCGACGTGCATCAGTACTGAGGCCCCTGCGACCATCAAGATGAAGGCGATCGGCCAGCGGATCCAATGTGACGCCAAGGTCCACACGTCCCCTGCACCGACGGTGTCGGCGACGTCCTCCCCTGTGCCCAACAACGGGCCCACGACGATCACGGCGATCGTGATCGTGCTGATAACGACGGCGCCAGCCGAAAGGCCGAGCGCCAAGAGTCGTTGCTTCAGCCAACTCCGACGCTCTGGGGTCGAGTAGGCGAGGTTCAACGCCCGGATCACCGCTGCAACACCCCGACCGAGGGCCCAGACGGCTCCGAGCGTCGCTGCGGTCACGACGCCGGGCCGTTCCTCGGCGAACAGAGCCTCCACCTCGTCCAGGGCTCCATCTGCCTGATGCGTGAGGATCAGGTCGAGGAAATCCAAGATCTGCTGTTGTGAGCGCTCCGCCAGGTCGCTCCCGACGATGACCTCCAGGTGCCCGAGCGCGGCGGCGATCATCAGCAACGCCGGGAAGATGCTAAGGGCCGCGAAGAAGGCGACCTCTGCGGCGAGCCCCGTGACGCGATCCTCCTCCATCTGCTGTCGGAGCTCCCTGAACAGTGACAGGGCAGCAGAGCGCCGGGATCCTTCCGGTGCAAGATCCATGAGAACCACCGTACCCGCGCACGACGGAGGCCCTCCGGCTCCACGAGCTTCGAGTGCGCCACGAGGCGCTGTGTTACCGGGCGGGATGAGAGACCCGCCTCCGGCCTGTCGCAGCAGGCCGGTGAAGCTGGGGGCAGCCTGACCCTGGAGGCACAGGGCCGGGTGGGAGCAGCCCCGACAACGACGGGACGGGTCGGCACCGCCAGACGGCCCGGGTCCGGCAAGCGAGGCAGAAAGGCGTAACGAGAGTGAACCAGTGGTTGAACCCCCTTAAGCGTGGAACCGGCTCCAATCTGGTGGACATGGGCCGGGTAGCAGTGCACGCCGAGCCGACTGAGGGCGAAGCGACTCCGATCCCGGGACACGTAGGCCGGGTAGGAGGCCACACCGAAGGACTGCGGCGTAGGTGTGGCGAGGCTGCAGGGGAAGAGCTGGTCGCCGACCCTGCCGACCGGTGCACAGTGAACGTGGGAACCGTTTCTCGGTTGCCCTTTCTGCCGTCCAGCCGGGACGGCAGCGGGCAGGCCTGCCGTCGGCTGATGGCCGGGAGACGGGGCGGAGCCTCCGTAGTAGTCCGAGGCCGGGAAAGCCGGTCACATGGCGAAGGGAGGCAGCAAGTTCGCAGCTGTGAGTGTGGAATGCCAGGAGTTCACCGGTGAATATCGGCGATTCGTGGCCGGACAGCAAGGCTGCCCGGGAGCGGGTACTGGGGATCCAGACCAAGCTGCATCAGTGGGCGACCGACGATCCCAAGTGTCGGTTCGATGACCTTTTCAATCTCGTCTACGATCCCGCTTTCCTGGTTGTTGCCTGGGAGCGGGTGCGGGGCAATCGGGGGGCAAGGTCGGCCGGAGTTGACGGAGTTGCACCTCGCTCAGTCGGCGCCGGAGCAGCGGAACTATTGGCTGGGCTACGAGATGATCTCAAGGCCCGGCGCTTTGAACCGCTGCCGGTGCGGGAACGGATGATCCCGAAGTCCGGTGGGAAGCTCCGCCGACTGGGCATCCCCACGGTCGCGTCATACCGCAAGCGCGCGCAGCAAGCCTTTGGGTTACCTCACGATCACCCACCCGTTCCATCCCCTCACTGGGCAGTCGCTACCGGTTCTATTTGAGCGTCACAAGACGACTGGGCACTTCTACGTTTG